>PUXY01000092.1 GCA_009659955.1 Campylobacterota bacterium
TCATCTTTTAAAACTACAGATTTGACATAGGTTACCACTCCAGTTTCATAGGTGTAGTATTGATTGGTATCTTCAATACTCACTTCGTTGGAGTCGTAAAAACGGGCACAGCCGGTAAAAGAGGTGGTTAAAAGCACCCCTGTTAAAAGAATCATTGCCCCCTTTTTTAAATTGAGTCCCATTGAACCTCCTTCAACTGAAAAAGTCCACTTTTCCATACAAATATCATATCTGCTATAATTGAATTTTAAATTAAACGGAGGCGAGTCGTGGAAAAGAGTCCCCCATTTCTGGAAGCAGTCCAGTTGGCGGTTGAATCGGTCTCTCCCATTAACTCTACCCAATATCTCTTTTTTCCCCAATTTGTAGGTAAAGCAGTGGCGGAAAAAGTAGTTGCCCATCGCCCTTCCCCCCTCTATACCAACTCTGCAATGGACGGGTTTTTGGGGGTTGAAGGTGGGAAACGGGAAGTTGCAGGGGAGATTTTAGCCGGCACAGACCCCAAAAATTTACCGGAGTATAGAGAAGGCAAAACCTTCTATATTGCGACGGGGGCTCCGGTGCCCCCGTGGGCTCAATTTGTAGTGCCAGTGGAGAAAGCGGAGGAAAGAGAAGGTGGGCAAGTAATTCTCCCCCCAATGGAAAAAGGGGCAAATATTAGGTATCAAGGGGAAGAATTGGAAATAGGAGCTCCCCTACTGGAAAAAGGGGAGGAGATTACCCCGGAAAAGGTAGTTCCTTTAATTTATCAGGGGATAGTAGCTCTCAAATGTTACAAACCCCTTTCGGTTGCGATTCTTCCCACCGGAGATGAGTTGGCGGAGCCTTTCCAAAAGGGAGTTTCTTCCACTACCCTCTACAATACCAATAGTTACGCTATCTATGCCCTTTTGGAAAAATACAACTTTCTGCCCCATCTTTTACCCACCCTTCCAGATAAAGAAGAGGAGGTTGTAAAAATTTTGGGGGAGAGTTTGGAGAAATTTGATGCGGTAATTACAATTGGGGGGGCAAGTAAAGGAAGAGCCGATTTTATCGGTAAAGCAATGGAAAAGTTGGGGGTAACCCCCATAATTAAAAGTATTAATGTAAAACCGGGCAAACCTACCCGATTGGGGATTTGGAAGGGTAAAGTGCTTTTGGCTCTTCCCGGAAATATTATCAGTAGTTACCTCAACGCTTTGGGTCTGGGAATTCCGGTGCTACGGAAATTGGGAGGATATAGGGAACCCTATTATACCCCTTTTTATCTCCCCAATCGGGAGACTTTCCGGGTAAATCCCAAAAAGAGTCATACCCCGTTGGGGTGGTGTGATGAAAAGGGGTTTCAAATCTACAAAAATTACAAATATGGTTCAGGAATGATTCTCCCCCTTGCCAAAAGTAATTGTTTTGCTTTAATTCCCCCCGGTAAAGGAAAGGTGGAGAAAGGGGAACTTTTACCAGTAGTTCCTTTTAACTTAAATTTTGTAAGATTTTCCCGAAATTTAAAAGCCTAATTTAAGGAGTTTAACTAATGGTGAACCGGATTTTAATTGGATTGGGAGCTCTTCTCTTTTTCTGGGGATGTCAAAAGGAAGGGGTTACCCCTACAAAGCCCCCTACTAAAAAAATCACCAATGAAACAAATGTCACATCTCAACCCCCTAAACCTCCCAAACCTTTGCCTCCCCTTATCGATTTTCAAGATGATTTTTCAGTTTACCCCACCGGTATAAATCCCCCCTTTGGAAAATGGGTTGGAAAAAATGCAGTAATAGCCAAATATTTCCAACCGGATAATACTCCCGGGAATGTAATTAAATTCAATTCGGGAATAATTTGCGATACCGATGTGTGGGGAGACTTCAATTTGACTGCCAATTACAAAACCTTTACCATCGGAATGGTGGCGGTCGATTTGAAACCTAAAAATAGCTCTTCCTATTATCAAATCCAGTTCCAAAACGATTGGGTTGAGGTGGATAAATATATAGACCCCTTCCGGAGTGTAAAACTCTTCTCCCAAAAATTACAAAATGTAACAGTGCCCCCCAACGAATGGATGAAACTCCGGGTAGAGCGGGAGAAAAACTTGGTTAAAATTGCGGTAAATGATAAACCGATAGTCCAATTGAAATTGAAAGACCTTCAGCCGGAAGCGGGAATAAATATCTGTTTTGAAGGGAACGGAATCAACGGGGCTTTACTGGATAATGTGGAAATTTTGGGATATAGATTGGAGGAAAAGAAAAAAAGTGGAGAGAAAGGAGGAAAGAGATAATTCTCTCTTTTCCCTCCCCCTCCAGTGGAAACAGGGAGAAGGGTATTATTTTACTGAAATGACCAATCCAATTAGAGAGAAGGAGTTTAGCAGTGGGTATTTTAGTAATGGTTCGCCACGGAAAGAGTGTTTGGAATAAAGAGAATCGATTTACAGGGTGGGTAGATGTAGACTTGAGTGAAGAAGGGATTGAAGAAGCCAAAAGGGCAGGGAATATCCTCAAAAAATCTGGTATTAGATTTGATGTCTGTTATTCCAGTTATCTCAAAAGGGCAATTAAAACCGGAATTATTATTTTGAGGGAGTTGGACCAACTCTATCTTCCCCACTTGAAAGATTGGAGATTCAATGAAAGGCACTATGGGGCTTTGACCGGAGAAAATAAAGCCGAAGCCAAAGCCCGATTGGGGGAGGAAAAATTCCTCCTCTATCGCCGAAGTTACGATGTGCCCCCACCACCCCTTGATGAAAATAGCCCCTATCACCCAAAAAATGACCCCAAATACGCCCATCTGCCTCCGGAACTCCTCCCTTCCAGTGAAAGTTTAAAGGATAATCAACGGCGGGCAATGGAGGCGTTCTACTCCCAAATTGCCCCCCGACTGGTGGAGGGGGAAAATGTCCTATTGACTGCCCACGGAAATACAATCCGGGGAATGGTAAAGGCACTGGAGGGAATCTCCGATGAAGATATTGTAAAGTTTGAAGTTGCCACCGGGGTGCCCCGGGTTTATGAATTTGATAACAATTTGCAAATTTTAAATATCAAAACTTTAGATTAATTTTCCAATGGAACTGGAGCAGTTTTTTCTTTTCCACGGATTGGATAAGGAAGTGAAGGAGGGACTCCGGTCGGCGGTAAAAGTAAAGGAGTTTAAAAAAGGGAGTATCCTCTTTCTGGAGGGAGATGAACCCCGGTATCTCCACCTCCTTTTGGAGGGGGAAGCTCAAGTTTTCAAATCTACCCCCCGGGGACGGGAGATTGTAATTCATACCTTTTCCGCCCCTTCCCTAATTGGGGAGTTGGCAAATCTCAAAAATATCCCTTTCCCCGCCTCCTGTAAAATGATTTCCGATGGAAAAGTTGGCTTTCTGGAGTTCCAAAAGGTGCAGAAATATCTAAAAAAAGAGGGTCTCTGTTTCCATTTGATGGAATCCCTCCTCCGGAAAATGCAGTTTTTGGATAATCTGATTCACAACTCTCTCCTTTTGGATACTGAAACCCGAATTGCAAAACTTATTTATGAAAACCCAGAACTCTTTGAAAAACTGAAACAGCACCAGATAGCCTCAATTCTCAATATCAAACCGGAAACCCTTTCCCGGAAACTCCTCAAATTTAAAGAGTTGGGAATAATAGGACACACCGACGGCAAATTGAGGGTATTAAATATTTCCAAAATCCCCGAATATTTCCAATGGTAATAATCTTTTAAGTGGGGGAGTTATCTCCTCCCCTCTCTTTCCTTTTCCACTGGGATTATTTTAAAGGGAAAGGAACCCTCACCTTAAAAGAAACTTTTGAGTAAACAAAATACTCTTCCATATATTTATCTATTCAACTTGCATCTATTCAACAACCAATAGATTTGAAGACCCTCTAACCTAAAAAATCCGGCAAAAGGGATACCTTTCGACTTACCGACCGGGCTAAAAAGCAGGTGGGAAGCGGGGATTTTACCCCAAGTTTAGACTTTGCTCCCCTTCCGAAGATATAGAAAAGAGGGTTGGGAGCTCTATTCCCCAAAAACTCCCTTTTGGAGAATTGCAATTTGGGAAAAATCTATAGATAAATAAAAAAATAGAAAAGCGAAAATGAAAATAAATTCCAAAAATGGAAAATTATTCCCATCAGAACTTGAAAAAGACAAAGGGTAAAGGGAGGGAAAAAAGGGGAATTACCCCTTCAATTTTTTGGCAATATCTTGAACTGCCAAATAGGCGTGGTTGAAGGCGAGGGCGATGCTTCCCTGACTGGTTACCACATCTCCGATAGTGTAGAGTCCGGGAACATTGGTCTCCATAGTATCGGGGTTATATTTGGGCTCTCCCCACTCATTTACCTCAATTCCGCTATTTTTGAGGAAGTCCACCGGACTGGTTCCTCCCAGTGCGTAAACTACCCGATCAAAAATATCGGAGGTTCCATCTTTGTAGTTGACTTTTACTTTAGGGGGAGTAACTCCCTCCTCTTCATAGGGCTCAACACTCTCAATATCTACCCCCAATTTCAGTTTCAATTTCCCTTCATCGGCATATTTTAAGAGGATAGATTTATTGGTGGGATTCATTCTTACAATTTCAGGTCTCCGATAGTTGAGGGTTACATCGCACCCAATATCCATATCCACCAAGCCGTAGGCATATTCTCCGGCAGTATCTCCTCCCCCAACTACCAAAACCTTCTCTCCCGGTTGAACTTTATCCAGATTGAAATTGAGCCGGGGTCTAATTTTTGGAGGGAACCGATAACTGGGCTTGTTGGGTTTTCCCATTCTTCCGATGGCAATAATCGCCTTTTTAGCCAAAATAACACCGTGCTCTTTATCGGCTCCCACTTCAAAGAGCCCATCGCTATTTTTGGCAACGGCATACACATGGTGATTGTAGAGGAATTTATCTTTTACCCCTGCCTCTTCTATTTTTTTATCCATTTGCTCCAAATACTCCTCTTTGGAACACTCTTCAAAGGTAACATTTCCGATAAATTCAAATTTTTTCCCTTGCCAATCTTTATCTACCCTTTTCCCCGGTTTGTAAAACTTCCGAATCATATCAGAGTGGTTGTCGGCTTTTTCCAAAACCAGAACCTTTTCAATTCCTGCCAATTTGGCTTCAATTGCACTGGCAATTCCGCCGGGACCGGCTCCAATTACCACAATATCGTAGACTTTATCTTTAATCATTCAGACTCCTTTCCATTGGTGTAGGTTTACAAAATTATAACGATACTTTCCCAACTTTGGGGACGGAAAGAAAAAACCCGTCCCGGGGAATGTAAAAATCGGTAACAGATTCAGTAACTCACCAACCAATCAAAGGGGAGGTTTGACCTTTCCAAAAGCTCCGCCCCGGGGAGAAAAGAGAGATTTACCAAAAATTGAAGTCCAATAACCGTCCCCCCTGCTCTCCTTACCAGTTCAACCCCTGCCCGGGCGGTTCCCCCTGTGGCGAGAAGGTCATCTACTATTAAAACCCGATGGGAAGGAGACCCTTTGAAAGCGTCCCTCTTTATCTCCAATTGATCACTCCCATACTCCAGCCCGTAACTTACTTGAAAGGTTTCCCCCGGCAATTTCCCCTTTTTTCGAATGGGCACAAATCCAACTCCCAACTGGGAAGCCAAAGGAGCTCCAAAAATGAATCCCCGGCTCTCAATCCCTGCAACAAAATCGATTTTTCCCCGATAATGGTCTGCCCAAAAATCGATTATTTCCCGGAAAAGTTTTCCATCTCCCAAAACTGGGGTAATATCTTTGAAAATTATCCCCGGTTTGGGAAAATCTGGAACATCTTTAATTTTGGCTTTTACCTTTTCTGCCAATTTTTGCCGTAACTCTTCTCCCGGCATACCCATTCTGTTACCTCCTTTCCAAAAGTTTTCCAATTATATCCCTTTTAAATTGAAAAATTAAATGATAGTTGCAAATTTTTCTCCTTTTAACCCACTGGAAAAAAGTGACTGGAGGAGGAAAAAGAGAGGAATAGCCCTCTACCAAATCCAATTACCAAATCCGGAGGAGGGAGCCGGTCAGGTAAAGGGTGGCGGGGGTTGCCGGGAGATGGGGGTGGTCTTTGGCTTGCCGGAGGGGTTGAATCTCCTCCACAATCCGGTTGAGTCGGGTGGCGGAGGTCAAAGTTAGCTCTATCAACTCCTCCGCCGGAATGGCGTGGGAGCAGGAGAAGAGGGCGAGATACCCTCCCGGTTTCAAAAGGTGGAGGGAGTTGGCTATCAAAAACTTCCACCCTTTCAATGCCCCTTGCCGGGCTCTCCGCCCTTTGGCAAAGGGGGGTGGGTCTAAAATTATTAAATCGTAGGGGTTGAAAAGGGTTTCTGGAAGGGGCTCTTTTCCCACCCTCCAAACCTTTCCGGGGAAGGTTCCAAAGTTGGTGGAGGCTCCGGAAATGGGGTCTCTCTCTCCATTTTCCAAATTTTCTCCGGTCTCCCCTCTCTCCCCACCCTTCCCTACCTTTCCTCTATCAACTCCCCTTTGGGAAGGGGAGTTTTGTCCTGTGGGAGTAAAAATTTCCGCCGGGTGGAGAAGATTTTCCCCTCCCTTTATCTGAACTTTTCCATCTTCATCGAGATTGAGCTCCCCAGTCCGTGAAAAATCTAAATTATCTGGAGAAAGAGAGGAGGTAGAGACCCCAATTTCCACCCCTTTCCGTAACACAATAGCCCCTTCCCCTCCACTGGACTCTTTTGACTCCTCCAACTTCCCCTTTCCATCGTCCAAATTCTCCCCCAATTTGCCGGAGTATGTAAATTTTTGGACTCCCTCCCCTTCTCTATCGGTTGCAATCTCCTCTTCCGATGTAATTTTTCCGCCGGGTTTAATTTCCCCTTCCCCTCCCTCCCCCAATTTTCCAGAGGGTAAATTTCCCTCCATCTCCTCCAGTCGATTTTCCAATGGAGAAATTTCCGGCACCCCTTTCCCCGCCCATTTGGAAGTTGGAAAGGTGGAGGGGGTCTCTTCACCCCCCTCCCCTTGGGATTTTAAAAGGGAGGAGAGTTGGGGGAAATAGGAAAGGTTGGGGAGCTCTCCCCTCTCCCACCGCCCCTTTACCTCCTCCAGAAATTTGAAGGCGTCCCCGTGGAGGATTTGGAAATTTTTTACCCCGTTGAGGTGGCAATTTTTTTCTATCTGTCCAACTGCCAAAGGGGAAATATCCAGAAAAGTTACCTCCCCTCCCTTGACCCCTTGGGCAATTCCAAACCCTCCTCCGTTGGAGAAAATGTCCAAAGTTCGGCTAATATTGGGCAAATTTCCGATAATTTCCCTATTTTCCCGTTGGTCGAGGTAAAATCCGGTTTTCTGCCCCTCGCGGAGATTGACCAAAAAGCGGAGACTTCCCTCCCGAATTACAATTTCCCCGGTGGGAACCTCCCCCCAAAGGGTGTGGCTCTCTCCCACCTCCAACCCTTCCCTTTTCCGGATTGGGTCTCTCTTCTCCCAAACTCCCCGGAGGGGAAGGAGGCGGGTCAACCCGGTTAAAATCTCCCGTCGGAGCCGGTCAACCCCCGCCCCGTTGAAGGAGACCACCGCCCAACTCCGGTAGAGGTCTATTATTAACCCCGGTAGAAGGTCTCCTTCCGAATGCACCAACCGGAAACTATCGGAGTCGATGGGGAGAGCCCGCCGTCTCTCCAGTGCCCACCGGAGCCGGTGGAACCAGTAATTTTGGTCGATTGTGGGGGGTGGGGCACCCCAGTGGAAGAGTCGAAGGGGGAGTTCACTTTTGGGATTATAGAAAGCCAATCCAATCTCCCTCCCCTTCAACTCCACCGCCACAATCTCCCCGGGGGGTAGGGAGGGGAGTTTTTTCAACTGGTTCCGATAATACCACCCGGAGCCCCGACGCACCAACGGGGCAACCTCCGGCTTTAGCTCAATTTTTGGAAATTTTTTCCCCATTTTTTGCCTCAAATCTCCCGCTCAATGGCAGGGGTGATATAGAAATATTTTCCATTTTTCCGGATATACTCCAGTAGCCGGTGATAGGTGGGGTGGGGAGAGATGGTTTTTCCATCGCCGACGATAATCAATTTCCGTTTTGCCCGGGTAATTGCCACATTGAGTCGCCGTAAATCTTGGAGAAAACCTATCTCCTCTTGGGGGTTTGCCCGGACCAGAGAGAGAATAATTATCTCCTTTTCCCGCCCTTGGAAGCCATCTACCGATTTAATCTCCACCCCCTCTATCAACTTTTTCAGATACTCTTCGTGGTCCTTATAGGGGGTAATAACCCCTATCCACCCATCTTCTGCCCCACTCTCCCGGAGTTGATTGACACACCACCGGACAAATTTCCCCTCTTTGGGGTTATAGCGGGAGGGGCTATCGGCTTTTTGGGTCTCCAGAAATTTTCCCATTGTGTCGAAAAAGATAATGGGAGTATCTCCCCCCAATTGGGCAGGGGGAGTGGGGATAATATCGGAAAGTTTGATATTTTTGACCTCATCGGCACTTTTGACCTTGCATTCATAAAATTCACAGGAGGGAAACCGGTTGAGGGTATCGTTCATTCGGTATTGGATCTCCAAAGTTTCGGCGGAGTTGGGGTAGATTTTGGTAAATCTTTCAAAGAGGGTCTCCATCAACTCCCGGCGACCGCTCAAAATTGTAGGGGGAAGTTGTTTATGGTCCCCCGCCAGAAAGAGTTGGGGGGCTTTAACCGCCGGAATTAGAACCGCCGGCTCCATTGCTTGGGCTCCCTCATCTACAAAGACCACATCAAACTCCCGGTCTGCCAAAAATTCACTTCCGGCTCCCGAATTGGTGGAAAAGACTATTTCCGCCCCGGTCAAAATCTCCCCAATTATCTCTCCGGTAATTTGGTTCCGTTGGTCGTAAAGTTTATTGATATGTTGTTGGATTTTTATCCACTCCGCCATCTCCTTTATCCACTCCCCTTTTACTCCCCGGAAACTCCGCCCCTCCTTTGCCAACTGAAGTATCTGTTCATCGGACATTCCCCGGCGACGGGAGGGGGTCGGTTTTTTGGTTCTCTTCTCTTGGAGATGTTTCAAATCGTCAATCTTTTTCATTATCTTTTCCACCTCTTTATATCGGGGGTGGCGTCTCACCTGCACATCGAGGGAGTAGCGGGTTAAATGGCTCTCTATCCGGGCAGGGTGTCCAATCCGGACAATTTTAAACTCCTTCAACTTCTCCACCAGATTGTCCACCGCCACATTGGAATCGGCGGTAACCAGTAATTTTTTCCCGATATGTTGCTTTATCACCTCCGCCAAAGTGGTGGTTTTTCCGGTGCCGGGAGGTCCGTGGATTAAAAAGAGCTCCGATTTTATGCACTTTTGGAGAACCCGATTCTGGGAGGGATTGAGGTGGGGGGAGTTGACCCCCTCCACCGCCTCAATTTTGGGAGTCCGTTGCCCCAATAGAATCTCCACCGGAAAACGGGACTCCTCCAACTTCTCCAGTGCCTCCTCCATCCGTTTGAAGGTAATATCATTGACAAAGAGGTCTAATCTGTAAAGTTTACTCCGAAAAATGGGCTCTTTGGACATAACCTCAATAAAATTCCGCCCCACTCCACTGACGGTAGCCTCTTGATTAAATTTGAGGGGGTCTCCCCGGGAGATTAAAACAATATCCCCCACTTTAATTTGATGCTCTGGCATATTATTCCGGTTGAATCGGTAAATTTTGTAGTCTAAAAACTCCCCGACATACCGCATTTTTAACCCCAAAATTGCCCTCCCCCTTTTCTGTCGCTCCTCTCCACTCAACCTTTTAATTTCGTTGAGGTGGAACTCCTTTTCCGCCCTCCTCTCCTCCTCAATCAACTCTTTGAAATAGTTCCGATACTCTTCCACACTGGCAAACTTTTCCACCGCTCAAATCCTTTTTTCTAAACTTTTGGAGTCTGAATTTCAAAATAGAGCCACTTGAACTTTCACCCCCCAAACCCAACTTTCCTATGTGGAGTTATACCAATTTACAAGGAAATAGCCCAACTTTGGAGGAGGAATCTCCCCTTTTCCTTTCCAATCCCCCTCCAATACTCCTCTTCTTCCTTTTCCAATTGGTAGAGGAGAGAAAATAGGTTAAAATAAAAGGTTAAAGTTGGGGAAGGGTGGGGAGAAGAGTGTTGGAATAAAAAAAATACCAAAAATAAACCCTCCAAAGAAAGGAAGAAAAATGGGAATGACCCTGACAGAAAAAATTTTTGCCCACCATTTGGGGAGAGAGGTGAAAGCGGGGGAGATTGTAATGTGCGATTTGGATATGATTATCGGAAACGATATTACAACCCCCATTTCAATCCGGGCGTTTGAGGAGAGCGGAGCCAAAAAATTGGCAAAACCGGACAATTTTGCCATTGTATTGGACCACTTTATCCCACCCAAAGATATTGCCAGTGCCAATCAAGCTAAAATTAACCGGGAGTTTGCCTACAAGCACAATTTGAAAAACTTTTTCGATGAAAAGGAGATGGGGATTGAGCATCGGCTTCTCCCGGAAAAAGGGTTGGTAATTCCCGGTGATGTAATTATCGGTGCCGACTCCCACACCTGCACCCACGGGGCTTTGGGAGCGTTTTCAACTGGAATGGGGAGCACCGATATCGCCTTCGGAATGATTACCGGAAAGAGTTGGTTCCGGATTCCCGAAACAATCCGGGTTATTTTTACCGGAGAGCGTCAAAAATTTGTCTACGGAAAAGATTTGATTCTGGAGTTAATCCGGCGGATTGGGGTGGCGGGAGCCCTCTACAAAGCCCTCCAGTTTGAGGGGGATACTATCGAAAATCTCCCAATGGACGACCGAATGAGTCTCTGTAATATGGCGATTGAGGCGGGGGCAAAAAATGGAATTATCCACTACGACCAAATTACCGCCGATTTTCTGGAGGAGGTGAAAAAGTATAACCCTCTCCGGGCGGAGCCGGTAATTTTGAAGGCAGACCCAGACGCCACCTATACCGAAACTATCGAAATAGATGTCTCCCAACTGGAGCCTCTGGTAGCTTACCCATACCTTCCTGAAAATGGGAAACCAATCAGTGAAGCGGTAAAAGATCGAATTCCAATTGACCAAGTCTATATTGGAAGTTGCACCAACGGAACCCTCTCCGACCTCCGGATTGCATCGGAGATTCTCAAAGGAAAAAAGGTGCACAAACGGGTGAGATTGATTGTAACCCCGGCAACCCAACGGATTTACAAACAGGCGATGAAAGAGGGGATTATCGATACCCTTATTGACGCCGGGGCAGTGGTTGCCAATCCCACTTGTGGGGCGTGTTTGGGGGGATATATGGGAATTTTGGGAGACGGAGAGCGGGCGGTTGCCACCACCAACCGGAATTTCCGGGGGAGAATGGGGAGCCCCAAAAGTGAGGTCTATTTGAGCAATTCCGCCGTTGCCGCCGCCAGTGCAATTGCCGGTTACATTGCCGACCCAAGGGAGGTAGTGTAATGGAGTTTCTGAAAAAAGTAGCAAAAATTGGGGCAATTTTGGCTCTAATCGGGGGAGTGGGAGCCGGAGCCGACACCCTTCCCCAAACCCAAAATTTAAGTGGGGCAACCCTCAATTTGACCCAACCGACTGCGGTCTCCTATCTGGTGGTTACAAACTCCAAAATCTCCTTTCCTCCCAAAAGCCAAATCTCCTATTTGAAAGCTATCGATAGCCAAATTTCCGCCGACTCCTCTTTTATCGCCTATCTGGAGGGGGTCAACTCCCAAATTGACCTCCGTAACTCCACCACCTCCTCCCTCCAGTTGAGTGGGGGGAAAGCTAAAATTTCCGGGGGCACCCTCTCCTCCATCTCTTTGACCAATGGGGCGGAGGCGACCATCTCCGGGGCAAATGTGGCGTCGATTGTAGCGGGAAAAGGGAGTAAAGTGATTTTGGAAAATGTGGACTGGAGTTCCAAAGCCTATACCCAATATCCTCCAGTTCACCCCCGCCCGGGGCAATTGGTTCTCTATCCCGGTGCCAAAGTGGTAATTAAAGGGGGAAATTTCCAAATCAGTGGGGATAAAATGGTTATCACCTTCTCCAATGGGAAAAGAGGGGAAGTTAAAATCTCCCTTCTCCAAAACGCCTCCACTGCCCAAATCGAGAGTCGGTAGAGGGGGAGAGGTTGGGGAAAAGTTACCATCTAATTTCGTTGGGGTGCAGTAAAAATTTGGTGGATAGTGAAGTAATGGGGTATCGACTGGAAAGGAAATACACCTTTACCGACGACCCCGCCTCCGCCGATGTAATTGTGGTCAACACCTGCGGTTTTATCCAACCGGCTAAAGAGGAGTCGATAGAAACAATTTTGGAGATGGCTCAATTGAAAAAGCCGGGGGCAAAACTGGTGGTAACCGGCTGTTTTAGCCAACGCTACCAGAAAGAGTTGCCGGAGGAGATACCGGAAGTAGACCTCTGGACTGGGGTTGGGGAGTTCCATATTATCGACCAGTTGATAGAAAAAGGGGTAAAAAGTTATTTCACCAACCGGACTTTTTTAATTGGACGGGAGGAGCGGACAATTTTCAATAGCCCCTACCACGCCTATATAAAATTGGGAGAGGGGTGTAATCAGAAGTGTAGCTTCTGTGCAATTCCCTCCTTTAAAGGGCGTCTCCAATCCCGTCCAATTCCGGTAATTTTAGATGAGGTGAATCGATTGAAGGAGCGGGGGTATCGGGATTTTACATTTATTAGTCAAGATTCAAGTAGCTATGGGAGAGATTGGGGGGAGAGGGGGAAATTGGAGGAGTTGATAGAGGAACTGGATAAAATCTCCGATATTACTGGGAGAATCCTCTACCTTTACCCCCAAACAACCACCCCAACTTTAATCGAAAAAATTGCCAACTCCCCCACCCTTGCCACCTATTACGACCTCCCAATCCAACACATCTCCCCCAAGGTTTTGAAATTGATGGGGAGGGGTGACGGAAGTGCCGAACGGCACCTTTTGGAGATAATGGAGAGGCAACCGGAGGGGTTTATCGGAACTTCAATAATTGTGGGACACCCGGGGGAGGGGGAAAGGGAGTTTGAGGAGTTGAAAAATTTCCTCTCTGCCTTCCCCTTTGACCGGATAAATATTTTCCAATACTCCGATGAGGAGGGCACCAAATCCTCCACCCTCCCAGAAAAAGTCCCTCCGGAGGTGGTGGAGGAGAGGATAGCCCAACTGGAGGAGATTGTCCATAAAAAAGAGGTGGAGAGAAAAGCCCGATGGGTGGGGAAAGTTTTGGAAGGGTATCTGGAGGGGGAGACCCCAGATGGACTCTTCTACTCCCTCCGTCCCACCATTTTTGCCCCGGAAATTGATGGAGACATTTTGATAAATGAGATAGAGACCACCCGACCCCTCCAAATTGGAGCCCGATACAGGGTAAAAATTACCCAACAGGCAGGGAGAGAGCTTTTGGGAACTCTTATTTAAAACTCCCCAAAAGGAAGGGGAGCACCTATTTCCGGTAAACTTTTAAAAAAGGAGTTTCCAATTCTCCCACTCCAGTAAAGGGAGTAATACCGGGAGCCGGTTCACCCCTTCCTTTGACCTCCCTTTTAAAAATTCCCCTTTTAAAATAGCTTAAATTTTCCCATCAACTTCCCCTTTTCCCAATTTCTCCATTTTTCCAATTTTCTCCATTCTTCCCTCCGGAGAGACTCCAATTTTAAACTTTTTATCCCCGGGGCAAGTGGAGGTGGGAGGAGGATATTACTTCCCAAGTAAAAACCTTTCCATTTTTCTATCTCCGCCAGATTTCCAATTAGAGTTATAACCCACTTTTCTGTTTAAAAGTGGGTTTAAATTTAAATTGGGAAACCTTCCCCTACTTTTCCAAAATTATTTTGGGGGTTGAGTTGGTCAGTTTTATATAGAGCCGTTTGGGTTTTCTTACAAAAGAGTTATGTCTGGTAGGGTGGAGCTCTGTAATATCAACTTGAAAGATTTTTGAATGGGTTGGGTGGAGGGTTTGATAAGGGACAATGGCAATATCTTTAAAAAGAATTTGGGTCTTTCTACCCCTTTCAAATGCCCCCTTTTTCTTCCGGAAAAAGGTTTTCAACCCCTTTCCCTCGGGGGTTTTAAATTGGGGAGAGTAAAATTTTTTATAAAGGGTAAAATTGTTCTCATTTCTACTCCGTCTCCATCGATAAAGAAAGGCTAAAATTTTGGCAATCTCCCCTTTGGTGGCGGTGGTAACATTTTTTTCCGCCACCAGAAGGTAAGTTTTCCTATAATCTATTTCGGTGCGGAGGCGACGGAGGAGGGGATTGGGCATTACAATACACCCTTTGGTGGTATTACTCTCCCTTTTTCCTTTGAGGGGAACCCCGTGGAGCCAAATGCCGTGCCCTGTCCGGTGTTGACTCCTATCCAAAGGGTTGGGGTAACTGGTCTCAAAGGCAAAGGGACCATAAAATTGGTCAACTTTTTTTAAAATTTTTTTGAGCCGATAGACTCCAATTGGGGTTTTCCTATCCCCCTCTTTTCTCTTTTCCCCGGGGAGTCCAGTTAAGACTTTAATTTTATCTATCAAATGGAGGGTGTTGGTGGAGCCATTCACTTTGTAGAGGGAGAGGATTTTTTTATCCTTTACACATACCAAAATATCCCTCTTTCCTTGATAGTAACCCCATTTTAGATTGGTGCCATTGATATCCTTCAACTTTTGAAGCCAATATTTTTCACTTCCCAACCTCTTTTCCAGTTGGTCTATTACCGCCTCCGCCCCTTTATTCCGGTAAATTTCCAGTAAATCTTGGGAAAAGAGGGGAAAGGTGGTAAGGAGGGAGAGGAGAATCAATTTTTTTACTTGTGCCATCGGAATAACCCTTTCTGCCGGAAATTGGTTTAAAATTTTACCCCTTTTTCAAAAAATGAAATTTACCCCTTGGGATAGAATTTTCTAACATACCGGATAAAATGGCGGAGGGGGGAGAGATGGGGGTCAGGGGAGATTTGCCCCTTTATCAACTGGAGAAGATATTTTCCGGTAATTACACTATTTGAGAATCCCCGGGCTCCCATTCCGTTGAGAATGTAAAGGTTTTTCCGATAGATAACCCCTTTTCTGGGAGGTTGTCCCTTCAAAAGTTGGGGGTCAAATTCCAGACTCCTTTTTAAATCTATCACTTCCCCCACCACTGCCCAATAATCCCGGCTACTGGCTCTGAATCCCCCCTTAATATCTACCACCTCTCCGGTAATAGGGGCTATTTTCCGGGCTTTTTCCAAAAGCTCTTCCACTTCTTCCCAATTTTCTTTACACTGGAAACAATTCCGTTTGTGGGTAGCTCCAATTTTTACAATTCCATTCCGATTGGTGGAGATTGAGACCTGTTTGTGGAGATGATAAGGGGGAGAAAAATCAGTTTTTAATCCTATCCTCTCCCCCCAAACTGGGTAAATCTGAAGATATTGGGGAAGAAAGTTACCTTCCGCCCCCTCCGCCAGAATCACTTTGTTTGCCAAATATTTTCCGTTGATTATCCACCCTTGGGGGGTCTCCTCCAATTGGGTTGCCTCTTCCTTTCCCTGCCAATTCAGTTCCCTTTCCATCACTTTCCGAACCCCTTCCACCGATACCACTCCTCCATCTGGGAAAAAAAAGCCCCCTTCCCTCTCTTCAAAGGGGAGGGTTATTTGAGTCCGGTATTTGGCAAACTTTACCCTATCTTTTTCATCTCTGGGGAGAATTAAAACCCCTGACTTCTCCACCCCAACCCCCAACTTTTCCCAAAACTCCAATCCCTCCAAAATCCCTTGGTTGATAAAACGGGTATAAGGGGTATCAAGTCCCACTTTGGGAAAGAGAAAGGCTCCGGCTACCCCACTGGCACTATCCAACAACTTCCCCTTCTTTTCCAAAAGGAGAGTTTTAAATCCCTCTTTTTGAGCCAAATAGCCAAAGGTTACGCCGGCAATCCCTCCTCCAATTATTACAATTTCCCATTTCTCCATTTTATTCCTTTACTCCTGTCTTTTTTATCCTCTCCCTATTGTCCGCCAAATTTTAATAAGTAGAGTTTTAATTTTTCCCACTGGGGATTAATTGGAATAGTTTACTCTTTTTGTATAAAAGGGGGAGAATGGGAAAAATTTACTCACTTTTTATAGAGGAAAGAAAAAGCGGAATTATTATTTTACTTTCTTGTGCTTTTCTCAAAAAAGAATGTAACTTTTTGAAACTACCACTTCCTTCTTTTACCTTTTTCTCAAAAAAAATCAAAAAAAATCCTCTATTTTCATTTTCTTCCTTTAAAATCTGTGAAATTATTTTGAATTAAGGAGGACCCAATGGTAGAGTTGGTTCAAGGAGTAGGAGAATTCCAACAAGGTGCTTTCCAAGAGAATCGGGAATTGTTTCAAAAACTGGAGAGTGGACAGGCTCCCAAAACTCTCTTTATCGGGTGCAGTGATAGCCGGGTAGTCCCCAACCTTATTACTTCGACTTTAC
>PUXY01000093.1 GCA_009659955.1 Campylobacterota bacterium
AAATTAAAAATGGTGGGGGCGACATCGGCTCCGGTATCTCCCCCGCACCCCTTTCCCAATTTGGGCAATTTTGACCCGGGCAACCTTTGCCCGTCGCTTGAGTCCCACCCACTCCCGGGGACGGAAGGTAAAAATAACTTGATACTCCTCCCCACTGCAGAGCTCCATTCTCTTCCATTTCCCAAAAAGTTTAACCCCAACCCGGTTGAGGTGGGAGAGTCTCTCCAACTCCGCCCCCACCCCGTCGCTTATATCAATCGCACCCCCCAAAAGCCGATACCCCCGCCGGAGGAACTTTTCCGGTAAGTGGGGGCGATAAAAAGGGGATTTGGGGGAGAGTCTACCCCCCCGGAGAGCCCGTCGCAACTCCCACCCCACTCTCCCCACTTTCCCGGTAATTCCAATTCTCCACCCCTTTTTGAGCCGGCGGGTCAAAGGGCGTCTCCCCCAAACCTTTCCAATTAAAGTAATGGAGATTAAAATAGTTCCGTGGGAGATGGTGTCTCCCCCTACAATCTCCACCCCCCGGCTCTCCAACTCCCTTTTCAAACCCCGGGCAAGGGCTTCCGCCCCCCTTTTCCCAATTTTTTTGGGAAACCCTACCCCCAAAATTGCATATTTGGGCTCCGCCCCCATTACATAAATATCGCTCAAATTTACCAACGCCCCCTTCCGTCCCACATCTTCCAGACTCCGGAACCAGTGGGGGAGAAAGTGGACTCCTTCCACAAATAAATCCGATGCCACCACCTCCCCAGAGGGGAGGAGAGCCCCGTCATCTCCAATATATCGACCCCCAAACTGGGAGATAAAGAAATTTTCCAGATTTTTCACCGCTTCACCCCTTTACCTCCCGCTCCAACCATCGGCTTAAAGTGGCTCCAATCTCCTCCGGGGAAAGGAGGGGGCGGGTGTAGAGCCCCTTCTCCGCCCGTTGCCGTTGGGCTTCATAGAGGAGAACCGCCGACGCCACCGACACATTTAGGCTTTGGCTCATTCCATACATCGGAATTATCACATTTATATCTGCCCATTTCCGGGTTTCTGGGCTAACTCCGTCCACCTCATTCCCCACAACTATCAAAGTTGGGCGGGTGTAATCCACTTCCCGGAAATCGATACTCCGGGAGGTCAAATCGGTGGAGACAATCTGGAACCCCTCCCCCTTTTTTTGCCGATAAAACTCCTCTATCTCTTCCACCTGCTCAATAAAGAGCCACCGCTCCGCCCCCATTGTAACTTGGGAGTTGAGTTTTGTCCGGGTCTGGTGTCGATAGTAGAGTTTTTCGATATTTACTGCATCTCCACTCCGGACAATTGCCGAAAGATTGTGGTGGGAGTAGACATAATCCATAAAAAATTGGAGTCCCTTTTGTCTCCTCTCCAACACCTCCACCATTCGGAAGAGCCGTTTGGGGGTAACCCCTTTGACCAACTCCGCCGGCAGATTATATTTTTGGGCAATTTCCGCTACCTTCTCTTCCAGATTTAACTCCTTCACCTCTACCCTTTTTTTCTATTTTTTGGAGTGGGAATCCAATCGGGATTGGGGTTTGGGCTCAAAGGGGAATTGCCCCTCCGATTCAGACTCCGTCCCCAACTCCTCCCCAAAAAGCCATCGGAAGCAGTTGAGGTAACTATCGATTTTTGCAACTCCCCGATAGGCAATATCGTAACCGGTGCCGTGCCCCACCGAAACCCGTTTTATCGGAAGTCCATAGGTAATATTTATTACCCGGTCGAAATAGAGGGCTTTCAGAGGGGCTAACCCTTGATCGTGGTAGAGGGCAACCACCCGCCGGGGTGGGTTGACAAAGGCGGTATCGGGCACCAATACCCCAAAATAGACCTCCCTCCCCAATTTCCGATTTGCCCCTTCAATTGCCGGCACTATCTCCCCAATCTCCTCCCTCCCCAAAACCCCATTCTCCCCGGCGTGGGGATTTAGCCCCAAAACTCCCACCTTTTCAAAACCGGTCGCCTCCGCCAAAGTGATTAAAAACCGCTCCAGAGGCTCCCTTTTCACCCTTTCCACCGCTTCCCGGAGGGGGAGATGTTCGGTATAGAGGGCAACCAAAAGCTCCGGCACCCCCATCACCATTATCCCCCTCCCCCCAAAGAGATGCCGGAGAAGGTCGGTGTGTCCTTTAAATTTTATCCCCCCTTTCTCCCACGCCTCTTTATTTATCGGAAGGGTTACTACCCCTGCCACCTCCCCTTTTTTTGCCAACTCTACCCCCTTCAAAAATGCCCGATAACTCCACTCTCCCCCCTCTCCGGTGGCACACCCCGGGGTAATTTTCAAATTTCCGGTAAATCCACTCTCCACCACCTGAAAGGTGGAGGGGACCTCACCCCCCAACAATTTCGCCCCTTCCTCCACCACCTCTTTAGTGCCAATGTAAAGGGGTTCAATCCCCCATTTTTCCAAAATAGGGTGGGCTTTTAAGGCTATCTCAAGCCCAATGCCGTTGGGGTCCCCCAGTGAAACCGCCACTTTTTTCAACTTTTTGCCCTTTTTTACCGGTTTTTAAATGTAATTTTATCGTTTCACCGATAGACTACAATTCCAAAAAGGGATTTTAAAATTTAAAGGAGTCCGATGGGAAATAGTAAATGGGAACTGGTGGAAAAATATCTGGTGCGATTTATTAGGGAAGAGATTGAAAAGACCCATCTTCTCCGGGGAATTTGTGGACTCAGTGGAGGGATTGATAGTGCGGTGGTGGCAATTTTAGCCCGGAAAGCGTTGGGACGCCGATTTAAGGCTATTTTGATGCCCTCCCAATACTCCTCCCCCCAATCGGTGGCAGATGCGGAAAAGTTGTGTAAAAAGTTTGATATTCCCTATGAAATTGTCTCCATTGCCCCATTGTTGGAGGCTTATCCCATAAAAAATAAATTGAGATTGGGGAATTTTTCCGCCCGAATGCGAATGGCTATCCTCTACGATAAAAGTGCCCAATACAAAGGGTTGGTTATCGGAACCAGTAATAAAACCGAGCTCCTTTTGGGGTATGGCACCCTCTGCGGAGATTTGGCAAGTGCCCTCAATCCGATTGGGGACCTCTACAAAACCGAAATTTTTGAATTTGCCCGCTATTTGGGGGTAATTGAGGAGATTTTAAACAAGCCCCCCAGTGCCGACCTGTGGCAGGGGCAAAGTGATGAAAAGGAGTTGGGTTATAGTTATGAAGAGATAGACCCGGTCTTGATGGAGTTTGTAGATAATCGGGCAACCCAAAAGGAGTTGATGGAAAAGTTTGACCGGAAATTGGTGGAGTTTGTGGTTAAAAAAGTTTACCAGAATCAATTTAAGAGAAAAATGCCGATTATTGCCAAACTGAAAAACCGAACCATAACCCACGACTTCCTCTACGAACGGGATATTAGGTTGTAGAATTTTTTCCTTTTCTCTTTTTTTCTTATTCTCTTCTCTCCCTCTTCCCCCATCTCCAAAAGAAGAGGAGGTAAAATTGAAGTAATCTTTGAGATAATTACTGGAATTGGCAGATTGGGTAGAAATCACTCCAATTAGCCATTTTATTGAAAGGGAAAAAATTGAAAATTTTAGTTTCGGCAATTGATCCCAGTGGGAATGTATATCTCAAAAAAGTGGTTGAAAAGCTCCCCCCTTTTACCAAAATAGAG
>PUXY01000094.1 GCA_009659955.1 Campylobacterota bacterium
CCCTCCCACTCTTCTACTTTGAAAATTTACTTATTGCCGATATTTCCCAAATTGTAGACCAACTCACACCACGCAGGCCATATTTTACACCACCACGGCTTATTGCTCTGTCTCCTCCGGATAATCTCTCCAAAATCTTTCCGGGTAAGCATCTCCTTCACTTGGGTAACTTCCCTTTTAATCTCTTTACACTTGTCGGCGGTCAAATTGTGTTTTTTGCAAATAGTATCAACTTGGGAAGCCAATTGATTTACCCGCCCGATCAATTTGGTGGTATCAACTTTTTGGACTTCTACTCCACCACTTCCAAACCCCAAAGTTACTCCCAAAATTACCCCAATTACCCATCTTTTCATCTCCTCCTCCTTTTGGCTCTATTTATTAATATTATACCCCTTGACATTTAATTTTTACTGGTTTTTTCCCTTAAGGATGGAGAATTGTTACTTGAGGAAATGGAAAATAAAAAGGGAGAAAAGGAGATAAAGATGCTATTTCCCCTTGGCTTGTTGGATTTGGTTGATGTAGCGGTAGTCAATCTCAATTTCCCTCTCCAATTGAAGACTTTGGGCAAGTCGCCGGAGGGTTCCGGGGAAGTCTTCAAAGAGATAGTTTGCCAAACTTCCGGGGATTGGATTAATTTCGTTGAGGTAAATCTCCCCGTTGATTCTGAAAAAGTCGCACCGGATTAGAGCCCCCCGGAAGGAGGTGCCGTAAATCTTTTTAAACGCCTCTTTCAACCGGGTTTCCAATTGGGGGTCTACTGGAGCCACTTGGGTTTCCCGGCGACTGAAGTCCAAATATTTTTGATTATAGTCCAAAAATTCCCGCTTTTTCACCGGTTCGACCCGACTGAAAAGCCACTCCCCTTCCTCCTTTTGGTCATTTACCCAACACCCGGCAAGATTAAACTCCTCCACCCCTTCGATAAAGGGCTCCACAATTACCAATGGGTCAAACTCCCGGGCTACATCAAGTCCATACCGATACTCCTCGGGGGTTTTTGCCACCGATACCCCAATACTACTCCCCAATCGGGCAGGTTTGATAATTACCGGCAAAGGGAAAGGGGGCTCCTCCCCTTGGGCAATTTTCCAATCTACCACCTTGACCCCAACTCCACTGGCATAATATTTGGTCAAAACTTTGTTGTAACTGATGGCACACCCCTCCACCGGGGGAGTAATAGCCTTTATCCGGTAAAAACTCAACATTCCGGGGATTTTTCCATCTTCCCCGTCCCTTCCGTGGATCAAATTTATAACCACTTTCCCCGGCACCTTTTTCTTATTTCCCAAAAAGCCCACTTGATAAAAACCTCCCCTTCCCATTTCAACCCGACGCCCCTTTTTGTAGGCACCACTGGCGAAATAGCGACTCTTCATCTGGTCTGGGCTAATTTGATAAAACTCCCGATCTTTATCCAGAAAGATAAACTCCACCCTCTCCCCTGCCAACTTCTCCTTCAAAGTAATTGCACTGACAATACTTATTTCGTGCTCGAAACTGCTCCCTCCAAAAAGGATTATGTAACTCATCTAACTCCTTTTGAAAGTCGTTTTAATCCCTCTTTCACCATCTCCTCCAGAGAGCCAGATACCCCAGTTAAAACCCGCACCACCTCCTGCCGGGGGAATCCCAACCCCTCCAGTGCCGAAATGGCTTGGGCTCGGGTCTGGTCTACCTCTCCCCCTTCCACCTCTATCTTCTCTACAAAATCTCCCATTTCCGCCAAAATCCGCCGGGCGGTTTTGGGTCCCACCCCCGGCACCCGGGTTAACCCTTTCAAATCTCCACTCCGGAGAAGTTCCACCAGTTGGGGCGGAGGATAGGTGGAGAGAATTGCCAACGCCGTTTTGGAGCCAACTCCTCCCACCCGAATCAACTCCCGGAAAAATTCCAACTCCTGCCGGGTTTCAAACCCGTAAAGGGTAACCTCCCCCTCCCGAACTGCTTCATAAATATATAAGAGAATTTCACCTTCCCTTTGGGAAAAAGTGCCGGCGGGCACATAAACTTCAAAGAGAATTCCTCCCACATTTACCAAAAACTTCCCTTCCCATTTTTCAAAAATTTGCCCTTTTAACCCGCCAATCATCGATTTAAACCCCTTTCCAAAAGGTATTTTCCACCACTCTATTTAACTTTAAGTTAAATGGAGATAGAGCCCAATCCCCAACTCCACCGCCCCAATTGCTATCGGCACTATCTGCTTCCAAATTCCACTGGAGAGTCTCTCCCCCACCCAAACAATCCAAACCCAAAAAATATTGATAGCTACTGCAAAAACTATCTTTCCAAAATAATCGATTGTGGGATAGAGAAAATAGTCCAAAAACCAAAGCCCAATAATCCCTAAACACCACCCGATAAAAAGTCCCAACCGCTCCATTTTTACCCTATCCTTCATTCCCGGGGAGTTTCCCCTTACTCAAAAGGTAATTAAACCAAATTTGGTAGAATTTTTTAGGTTCCCAAAAACTTTATTCAAGGAGGTGGAAAATGAAAAAAGGACTCCTTTTGAGCGGAGTTGTCGCCCTCTCCCTAATTGCCGGAGAGATTAAAGTTGGAGTTCTCCAACCTTTGACTGGACCAATCTCCTCCTTTGGACAAAAAACCTTGGACGGAATTAAATTGGTCCACAAAAAAATGAACAAACTCCCCAACGGAGATACCATTAAATTGGTAGTAGTCGATGGACAATTTGACAAAGTCCAAACCGTCAACGGATATAAAAGACTCACCAGTAAAGAGAATGTGGTGGCAGTGGAGGGTCCATTGGCTTCCAGTATGTCTTTGGCTATTAAACGGTTTGCCAATGAGACCAAAACCCCAACCGTAACCCAAATTGCCACCAACCCCCGGGTAACCCAAGGGACAAAATATATCACCCGCGCCTGTTTTACCGACGATTTCCAAGGAACCGTCGCCGCCAAATATGCCCTCAAGCACAATTTGAAAAATGCGGTGGTGGTCTACGATATGAAACAAGACTACTCCGTGGGATTGGCTAAAGCTTTCCGAAAAGCCTACACCGCCGGAGGTGGAAAAATTGTCAAAATGCTCTACATCAATAGCGGGGATAAAGATTTCAACGCCCAAGTTGCCCAAATTAAAAAGTTGAACCCAGATTTTATCTACACCCCAATTTACGCACCGGAGGAGGGACTCTTTTTGCGACAACTCCGGAGTGCCGGCGTAAAAGCTCCTGTAATGGGGGGTGATGGAATTGCCGACCCCGACACCCTCCAAAAATTGGCAGGAAAATATGCCAATGGGGTAATGTTTACCGACCACTTCGACCCCCATCAACCTCCAACCAAAGTTTCCCAAGAGTTTGTAAAAGAGTTCAACGCCACCTACCATCGACAACCCAGTGCCTTTGCCGCCACCGGAGCCGACGGTTACATTATGATTTACAACGGAATTAAAGCCTGTATCCAAAAAGGGGTAAAACCGGCAGACCAATCCAAATTTAAAGAGTGTGTAGATGACCAAATCCGCCACACCAAAGATTTGGAAGCAGTTACCGGAGTTTTGACCATCGACCCCAAAACCGGAAACCCTGTCAACAAACCAGCAGTTATCGAAAAAATCGTCGACGGCAAAACCCAATTTGTAGAGCTCATCAAACCATAAGG
>PUXY01000095.1 GCA_009659955.1 Campylobacterota bacterium
TTATCCCGGGTTAACTCCTCTTTTTTGGTAATTTCTCCTTTTTTCACCTTCTCCAGTTGGTCGTTATAACTCTCCACCATTCTTTTAACTTTCTCCTCCAATTTTTGTTTGGAGAAGTCGTAAACCCAGTAATCCCGTCCGGTGGTAATTCCCAAACTTACAACTTCAAAAATCTCCTCCAGTGGGGTAAAGTTTTTAAACTCCTCCAACCCTTGATTTATCCAGTTTCCGTCGGAGTCGGGGGTAATCTCCTCCCACGGAACTTTGGAGATATTCCCCAACTCCTCCAGTCGTTTCAATTTCTCCTCCCGTTTGAGGGCATCGGGGACTTGATAGTAGTAAAGTTTTGCCGGTGCGTCCTTTTTCTCCTTTTTATCTTTTACCAAAAAGAGGAGGGCGACCCCCGCCCGGGAGCCTTGCCCAAAGATTTTACCCCCCTCTTTTTGCCACTCTTCCCCCCGGGTGCGGGCATTTCCCCGGAGGTTGAAAACATAAATCTTTTTAAACTCCTCTACCAAAGATTTTCGGAAGCCGTCAAAGGAGTTGGCGTCGATAAAGCCGTTGTTCAAAACAAAGGCGATAACCCCCTTCTCCCCAATCCGGTCGGAGGCGAACCGGATAGCCCGGACATAGGAGTCGTAAAGGGCGTTTTTATTTTTGGAGGTGGATTTATCTACATATGTTTCCTTGATTCGTTTATCCAAAAGAGGGTATTTTTCCGACATATTCAAGTCGGTCATATCCCTTTGCCCCGCCCGCCACGGGGGATTGGAGATAATTACATTTATCGGCTCTCTGGTCTCCCTCTCCATCAATTGGGTATATTCGGGAGGGAAAATTTCCAATTTCCGTTGAATCCCCCTTTTACTCTTTTCATAGAGTTGGAAAGTGTCGGTGAGAAGGAAAAATTTGAAAGGTTTCTGCTCTCCGCTCTTTTCAAAATAGACACTTTGGACATTTGCCAATCCGATGTAATAAGCCAAGAGGAGGAGTTCATTTGCCCAAATCTCCCCATTGGAGTATTTTCTTTTCAAACTCTCCAGTTCCAAAAATTGGAGGAGGCGGGCTACAAAGGTGGCAGTTCCGGCAAAGGGCTCCAAAATTGTGGTATCGGGGTTGTTGAGGGAGGTTTGGAACTCCCCTTTTAAAATCTCCTCTACACTGGAAATTAGAAAATCCACCAGTTGAATTGGGGTGTAGACAATTCCCAATTTTTCGGCGATATCTGGGAAGGCGGTTTTGAAGAAGCTATCATACAACTCCCGTAAAAACTCCTGTCTCTCCCGTTCGTCTATCCCTTGGGCACGGATTTGCACCTCCCGATAAAACTCCTCCAAATCTTCGGTCTCCACCTTTAAAAATTGGGTAAAGTGGGAGGCAACCTGTTCAATGGTTTGGGCAACCGGATTTTGCCGGAGGAAGTTATACTCCCCAAAGAGGGCTTCAAAGATTGGTTTGGTAATCAGATGTTGAATTAAAAGAGATTTTGCCTCCTCCGGGGTGATGGAGGGGTTAATCACCTCCCGGAGGGCGGTGAGAAACTCTTCAAAATCTTGTCGGATTTGGGGGGAGTAGGTGAGGGCGGTATCGATATGGTGCCGGAGGCGGGTAACCTTTTTGGCAACATCTTTTGCCCAACTCTCCAGATATTTTCTTCCTCCAACCTTTTCCACGATTTTGGGGATAATGCTCTTTTTGATAGCCTCTTTCAGTTCCGGGTCTATCTCCTCTGAAGTGGTAATTGAAAAAATCTCCTCCTCCCCCTCTTCCATCGCTTCAAAGGGGAGGGCTCCAATTTTTCCCCCTTTGCCCTCCTCTCCCTCTTTCACTTTTTTAAAGGAGAGCCGGCGGATTCGGGCGGTAAAACTTTCGTCAAGGGTGCGTAAAGCGGTTGCCAGTTGCCAAATTGTTTGGAAGTCCCGGTTACTTGCCAACTGCTCTTCTATTGGTTTGTCACTCTCCACCACCACCGGAATTACCAGATACCCATATCTTTTGTTGGGGGCTTTTCTCATAATTCGCCCCATCGCCTGCACAATATCCACCGTCGACTTCCGGGGGTCAAAAAATACCACACTATCCAACGATGGAACATCAATCCCTTCGGTTAAAACTTTGGCATTGGTGAGCACCCGGACACTCTCCCCATTTTGGGGACCCTCCCGTAACCACTCCAAAATAGTTTGCCGGTGGGAGGCGGGCATTGAGCCGTCGATATGTTTAATTGCCAAATTTAGGGAGGAGTCTATCTCCTTTGCCACCTTTGGAAATTCCCTCTCCACCCGTTTAGACCGGCTAATTTTGGAGACAAAAATAACCCCCCGTTTGATATTGACCTTTTCATAATTGGGGATTTTCCCCTCCAAAACTTTGAGGGTGCCGAAAATTTTGGCAGTCTCCTCCAGTGTGGCGTTGCCGGCTTGGAGATAGTCAAAAAGTTTCTCCTGAACCTCCTTTTCGGAGATTGTGAAAACTATTACCCGGTAATCGGTGAGAAAACCCTCCTGCACCGCCTTGTAGAAGGTATATTCAAAAAAGGTGGGTCCATAGATGGAGGTATCCCCCATATCGTAAATAACCAACTCCTCCTCTTTGGCTTTCCGTTTGGTAACAAGGTTGAAAATTTTTGGGGTAGCGGTCATATAGAGCCGTCTTTTACCCTCCACATACCGGTTGGAGTGGACTTTTTTGAAAGTGGTAATCTTTTTGGGGTCGGAAACCCCGGTGGTGTAGTGGGCTTCATCTGAGATAATCAAATCAAATTGGGGGAAATTGAACTCCTTTTGGGCTCTCTCCAAAACCTCAATCGATTGGTAGGTGGAAATTACCACATTTAAGTGGTCTGGTTTGATGGTAAACTCCCTCTTCAACTCCTCCGGGTCGGTGGTGGGGGGAATGGAGAGGAGGGGAGTATTGGTCTCATCTTCCCCCTTTCCAATGGTTCTATCACTGGTAACCACAATTGGGTTAATCGGTATTGAACTATCGACCACCCAACTCCGGAGGGTCTGGTCTGCCAATGCAATGGAGGGGACTAAAAAGAGCACAACTCCCCCCGTTCCAACTATCTCCTCCGCAATTTTGAGAGCCACAAAAGTTTTTCCCGTCCCCGGTGCCATTATCAATTTCCCCCGCTCCCCCTTTTGAAACCCCTCCTTCACCCTCTCCACCGCCTTCCGTTGATAGGGACGAAGCTCCTTTTGGGGTTTGATGGAAAGTTTATTTGGAAGTTCCCACGAAAATTTAGACCAATCGATGGGCTCCCCATCTTTTAAAATATCCACCACCGCAACATTGTGCTCAAAAAGGGTCTTTTCCGCCTCTTGGGTCAACTCTCCAAAATGGAAAAGCATCAATTTTTGAAACTCTCTCCTATTGCCGGTGGCAGTGGCGATAAAAGTAGAAATTTCCCGATGCCCAATTTTGCCGGTGGTGTAAAATTTAACCTGAATCGCCCATTTTTTCCCCTGTTGGTCGACTGCAACCAAATCAATCCCAGTATCCCGCCGATGCCCCCGCTCCGGATATTCACTCCACAACCAGACCTTTTCAAATTTATCCCTCCAAAAGGGGTGAACCTCCAAATATCTCTTTACAAACCTTTCAAACACCCGCCCCGCATTGACCGGGTCGAGGTG
>PUXY01000096.1 GCA_009659955.1 Campylobacterota bacterium
GAGGCGACCAGACTATTTCCCATTCCGTAATCCCGCACCATTTTCATTGCCAAATCCCGGGCTTTTTTCAAATCCAGATGGGCATTGGAGAATTTCTCCTTAAATTTCTCCTCCACTCCCACCCGTCCGGCAAGATAGACGGCAATTTTATTGGTCAATTCGGTGCGGGAGACTATCTCTTTATCCTCCTCTTTGAAATCATCTTTTACCAAAGTTATCCGCTCAAAATCGACCCCCAACCATTCCGCCACCACCGCTTTGGTAGCTTGGTAGTAGCTCAAAATCTCCTTCTCTTGGGGGGAGTAGGTCTGGAGTTTCTTTTTCCCCACCAAAACTTTATCTTTTACGGCAAAAAAGTCCGATTCGTCGATATAGAGTTTCCCTTTTTTGAGGGCGTGGATACTGGCTTCATTTACCAGACTTGCCAACGCTGCCCCACTGAATCCGACGGTCATTTGGGCAATGGTCTCCAAATTCCCCCGGAAAGGTTTATTTTTCAGATGCACCCGGAGAATTTCCAATCTATCCTTCAACCCCGGCAACTCCACATAAATCCGCCGGTCAAACCGCCCGGGGCGGAGGAGGGCATCGTCCAAAAGTTCAATTTTGTTGGTGGCTCCAATTACAATTACTCCGCTACTATCCTCAAATCCGTCCATTTCGGTTAAAAGTTGGTTGAGGGTCGCCTCCCGTTCATCATTCCGCATATTTCCCCGGGCTTTTCCAATGGCGTCAATTTCGTCGATAAAAATTATTGAAGGTGCCATCATTTTGGCTTTATTGAAAAGATCCCGGACTCTCTTTGCCCCCACCCCCACATACATCTGAACAAAACTACTTCCACTTTGGTAGAAAAACGGAACCCCCGCCTCTCCGGCAACCGCTTTGGCAATTAAAGTTTTTCCGACTCCGGGGGGTCCCACCAGTAACACCCCTTTGGGGAGTTTAATTCCAAAATCCCGATATTTTTTGGGATTTTTTAAAAAGTCCACAATCTCCACCAACTCCTCTTTAACTTCACTGATACCCGCCACATCGTTGAAGGTTACATTGGAGGTGGTAGGGCGGATAATAAAATCTTTCTCTATCCCCAAATCCACCTGCATTTGGGGAGGTGGTTGGGGGTTGCTCCGGCTCCGGACAATGGAGGAGATAAGCAAAATTATTACCAAAATTACCACAAAGGCGGTAATTTGGGTCAAGAGAGCTTTGGCATCAATATCTCCGGTCGCCACCATTGCCAAAATTCCCCCCAGAAAAATAACTCCTATAATCAAAATTGTTAAAGTATTGGGGCTCTTTTTATTATTCTTCCCGCTCTGCATAGTTACCTTCCTTTTGGACTCTATATTGGGAGACCTCCACCCACTCCCCTACCCCAACTTCCCCCGGCACCCAACACCGGTTGAAAAATTGGTCGTAACCGGCTCCTCCGCTGGCATCTACCTTTTCAATATGCACCAAAAGGGGAGTTTTTTGATGTTTCAACCGGAATCGGTAATTATTCTCCTCCACCACCCTTTTCAACTCCTCCCCCCGCTTTCGGGCTATATCCCCGGGCACCCGATGGGGAAGGGTGGCGGAGGGGGTTCCCGACCGGGGAGAGTAGCGGAAAATATGGATATGGGTCAAAGGGTATTTCCGGAAATTCTCCATCGCCTCTTTCCAAATCTCCCCACTCTCCCCCGGGTGTCCCACAATAAAATCGGTTCCCAAGGCAACCCCCTTTTCCGCCAATCTTTGGAAGAGGGGGAGGGTCTCTTTGACCCGGTTCCGCCGTTTCATTAACCTCAACATTTTATCACTGGTGTGTTGTAAAGCAATGTGGAGATGTTTTTCCAAAACTCCCCCCTCCAATAGCTCCTCCAGTTTGGGGTCAATCTGGGTTGGTTCCAGACTCCCCAACCGAACCCTCTTCACCCCCCGGATTTGGACTACTTTTTCCACCAAATCGGAAAGTTTTATCCCCCACTCCTTCCCATAACTCCCCATATTTATTCCGGTCAATACTATTTCCTGCACCCCGTAATTTACAATCTCCTTCACCTGCTCCAGAATCTGCCCCATCGGAATAGAGCGGGCAGGTCCCCGGACTGCCGGAATTATACAGAAGCCACAACTGAAATCGCACCCCTCTTGGATTTTGAGGAAGGCTTTGGAGGTGGAGAAGTGGGAGACAATTTTCCGGTTTACAAACTCCAATTTACCCAAATGGAGACCGGTTTTGGAGAGGAATTGGGGTAACTCCTCCTTCCATTGATGCCCAATTACCAAATCTGCCAACCCATTCTGGAGAAACTCCTCCCCCCGGGTGTAGGCTCCACACCCGGTAAAGATAATTTTTACCCCATTTCCCAACTCCCGACGGAGTTTCCGGAGATAGCGTCTCACATCTCTATCGGCAAAATTGGTAACTGTGCAGGAGTTGACCACCACAACATCTGCCTCCTCCGGGGAGGAGACTACCCGATGCCCCGCCTCCTCCACCACCTCCCCCATCAATTGGGTATCGTAAATATTAGTCCGACACCCGAAGGTTTTAAAATAGATTTTCACCGGTGGAGTCCTTGAAGGTAGTTAGATTTTTGGAAAAAAGGGAGTGTCGGTAAAGGAAAAAGGGAACTATAAAAAGATGGCTCTCCCTCTCTGTCAAAAGTGGAGATCTCTCTTTCAAAAGTGGCGATTCCAAAAGTAGATTTTTCTAAAGTAGAGGAGTTTTGAGAATAAATACCCACTCTCCCAATTTGGAGAGGTTGAAGTTGGAAACTTTTCACCAACTCTCCTTTGTCATTTTCAAATTTCCTTTTTTACGCGATCCCCTTTTCCCTTTTATTAAAACCTCCTCCACTTTGCCCCGGTTGGAGGCTTTGGAATTTATTGCCCGGTTGGCGTGGACTATTTCTATTTGATATTTCCTGTAGAGGGTGCAGATAAAGGGGGTATTGGAGTTGCTCTCCAACACAAATACCCCGCGGGCGGTGAGATGGTCAAAAAGTTGGGCTAATTTTATCTGCTCTTCTTGGGAAAAACTCTCTTTGGTGTAGGAGGTAAAATTGGAGGTGGAGGTTAAAGGGTGATAAGGGGGATCCAGATAGACAAAATCTCCCGGTTGGGCAAGTTTCAAAAGTTCTTTGTAATCCCCATTGAAGAGGGTAACCCCCTGCAACGCCTCCGAGACTGCCCAAAGGTTTTCCTCATCTAAAATTTTGGGGTTTTTGTAATCTCCCATCGGCACATTGAAATACCCATTTCTATTCACCCTCCAAAGTCCGTTGAAACAGGTTCTGTTGAGGTAGATAAATCTTGCTCCCCTCAATGCCGGCTCCAAAGTTTCAAACTCTTCTCCCCTATCCCACCCCCTTACAAAATAGTAAAACTCTTTGCTATGGCTCCGTTGGAACTCCCTCAAATGGTCAATTACCCTTTTGGGCTCCCTTTGAAGTGCCCGGTAGGTCAAAATCAACTCCCGATTGGCGTCTCCCAAAAAAACCTTTTTTCCTTCCAATTTTCCCAAACTATACAATTCAAAAAAGAGGGCACCACCCCCCAAAAAGGGCTCAAAATAGTTATTGAATTGCCGGGGGAGATGGTTCAAGAGGAGAGGGAGAAGTTGCCTTTTACCCCCCGCCCATTTGAGAAATGGAGAAGGGGAAGGGGGGAAGAGGGGACGATAATTCATTGGGTTTTACTCCTCAAACAAGGGGAAAAATGGAGAGAGAAAAAAATTACTCCCCTTTCTCTTTTTTGAAGGCAATAACTGCCCGATACACCTCATCTTTAATTGCCAATTTCCGCTTTTTCAACTCTTCCAATTTGATAGGGTCCATATACCCCCGCCCCTTTTCAATTTCATCGATTTGCCGATTGAGCTCCCGATGCTCCTCAATCAGTTTAGCAATGTGGGGGTTCTGGGCAGATAACTCCTCCATTACCGGAATCAATTCTGGGCAACACTCTTTAAACATTTTCAGTCCTTTTTTTGGGGGGAATTGTAACATAGAAAGGGGAAGAGGAGTGGGAAGGTTTGGTAAAATTTGAAATAGTTTTAATTTGGTTTTAATCTTTGTTATAGGAGTGGAAACAATGGAATTGGTAATTGCAACCCGGGGAAGTAAATTGGCGTTGTGGCAGGCGGAATGGGTCAAAAAGAGGTTGGAGGAGATGGGGCATTCGGTCAAATTGAAGATAGTAAAAACCACCGGCGATAAAATTTTGGATAAACCTTTGGCGGAGATTGGGGGAAAGGGGCTCTTTATTAAGGAGGTGGAGGAGGCTCTCCTCCGGGGAGATGCCCAAATTGCAGTCCACTCTCTGAAAGATTTTCCGGTGGATTATGATGAAGAGAATTTCCAATTGACGGCGGTGCCGGTGCGGGGGGCGGTGGAAGATGCCTTTCTGTCTGAAAATTTCGAAAATCTGGCAGAATTGCCGATGAATGCGGTTATTGGAACCTCCTCCCTCCGGCGGGCGATGCAGTTGAAGGCGTTCCGGGAGGATTTTATTATTGAACCCCTCCGGGGGAATATCGATACCCGGATTAAAAAACTGAAAAGCGGAAAGTTTGACGCCATCATTTTAGCCCACGCCGGAATTAAACGGCTCAATCTTCTAAAGGCGGTCAAATATGTGGAGGTTATCGACCCCGATATTATTGTCCCGGCAATGGGTCAAGGGGCGTTGGGGATTGAGACCACCAAAGACCCCAAAGTGATAGAGGTGGTAAAAAAACTCAATGACCTCCGGAGTTGGATTGAGGTCTCCATTGAGCGGGATTTTGTCAAAACCCTCAATTTGGGGTGCCACGCTCCGGTGGGGGTAAATGCCAAAATTTTGATAGATGATTCAATCAAAATCCGGGGTGCCCTTTTGAAGGGGGATAAATTGGTGAAAAAAGAGGTTGTAGTCCCCTTTGATGAGTGGGAGTTTGCCGGACGGGAGTTTGCCGAAGAGTTCAAATAGAAACTCTTCCCCAACGGGACTAAATTGGGCGACATAGAAAAAGAAAAAGGGGAAGGGAGAAGAAGCAGGGAGAAGGGGAAGGGTAAAAGGGTGGCAAAATTGGGAAAAAAGGGGGGGTGGTGAAAGAGGGGGGCAAAGCCCCAATTGGACACACCCCCACACTTTTGGGAAGGTGGAAGGTGATGGGGGAAAGGGGGTGGGGTGAAAATTGGTGATGAAATGGGAATTGGAGGAGAGGGGGGAGAAAATAGGGAAATAGAGTGGAGGGAAAGGGGTAAAGGAGAAGAGTTGGAGGGGAAGAGTGAAAAATTGTTGGAGATTATTTCGTTAAAGAAAACGAAAAATAACACGGAGAAGAGGTAGAGGGGAAAAGTGAAAGGGGGGATTGGAAGGAAAAAGTGAAAAAGAGCCCCGGAAGGGAGCCCCGGAAGCAGAATTTCCCATTACCCACTCCGACAAATTGGAGTTGGAAAGCTAAAAATTGGGGGTAATTCTTGAAGTTGGGGGAAGAAGGAAGTAGGAAAGAGGGTTAAAGCTTAAGTTAAAAAGTAGAAAGAGAAAGTGGGAGAGGAGTCGAACTCCCAATTTTAAAAAGGAGTAGAGCAATGGAGAGCAGAAGAGAGAGGGGGATAGACTTTCAAAAATTGGCAAAATATTCCAAACACGCCCCCCGCTATACCTCCTACCCTACGGCGGTGGAGTTTAAACCTTTAAAACCGGAGGAGATTATCCCCCATTTGAAAGGGGATAAGCCTTTGAGTCTCTATTTTCACCTCCCATTTTGCCGGAGTGCTTGTTATTTTTGCGGGTGTAATGTGGTTTACACCTCCAAAGAGTCCAAACGGCGGAGATATATCGACTATCTCCGGAAAGAGTTGGATATCTGGAGCCGGTATTTGGATACTTCCAGAGTTGTAAGACAACTCCATTTTGGAGGTGGAACCCCCACCTTTTTCACCCCGGAGGAGTTGGAGGAGGTTTATCAACTTATCTACTCCCATTTTCCCAATTGGGAGGAGGGGGCGGAGATAAGTATCGAAATTGACCCCCGTTTCTTTTCCCGGGAACATATGGAGGTTTTGAAAAAGTATGGGGTAAATCGAATCAGTTTCGGGGTGCAGGATTTTGACCCCAAAACCCAGAGGGCGGTAAATCGGATTCAACCCTTTGATTTGACCCGGGAAGCGGTGGAAATTGCCCGAGAGTCTGGAGTAATTGAGTCGATAAATATCGATCTAATTTATGGACTCCCCTACCAAACTTTGGAGAGTTTCAAAAAGACCCTCCAACTGGTAAAAGAGTTGGATCCCGACCGGGTGGCGGTCTTCAACTACGCCCATGTGCCGTGGCTCAAAAAGGGAATGCGGAAAATCGATGAAACTACCCTCCCTTCCCCCGAGGAGAAGTTGAAAATTTTCAAATATACCATCGATTTTTTTGAAAATAATGGGTATTTGATGATAGGAATGGACCACTTTGCCAAACCGGAAGATGAACTTTTCAAGGCGATTGAAAAGGGGGAACTCCACCGGAATTTTCAAGGATATACCACCAAAGGGGGAGCCGATTTGATAGGGTTTGGGCTCACCTCAATCAGTGAAACCGACCGGGCATATTTCCAGAACTATAAAAATTTGAAAGAGTATGAAAGTGCTATCGATAGGGGAGAGTTGCCGGTATTCCGGGGGGTAATTCTCAATGGGGAAGACCTTTTGAGGAAGTATATTATTATGGAAATGATGGCAAATTTTGCCTTTGATATTAAGAGATTTGAAGAGCGGTTTGGGGTCAATTTCCGGGAAAAATTTAAACAGGAGTTGGAGGAGTTGAAGGAGTTTGAGGAAGGGGAGTTGATAGAGATTTTGGACGATAAAATTATCGTAAATAAAACCGGAACCCTCCTAATCCGAAATATTGTCCTCCCCTTCGATGAATATTACCGGAAAATGGGAAATAAAAAGGTCTTTTCCAAATCGGTGTAGGGGCTTTTCTCCCCCTCTATTCTCCAGTTGAATATCTAAAATCGGTGTGATACAATTGGAAGAGAATCTCCAAAGGAGAGGGGAGAAAATTTTCTTTATCTTTCAATTTTTTCAAAAGGAGTTGGGTTTGTATTTCAGTGATTTATTACTCAAATTGATGGAGTTTTGGAAGGGGAAAGGGTGTAATATTTTGATGCCCTACGACTTTCCCAGTGGAGCCGGAACCTTCCACCCGGCTACCCTTCTCCGGAGTTTAGACCCGGGGGAGTGGAATGTGGCTTATGTTGCCCCCAGTCGACGCCCCACCGATGGGAGATATGGGGAGAATCCCAACCGGTTGGGGAGTTACTACCAGTTTCAGGTAATTATGAAACCCAGTCCCGACCAGATTCAGGAGTATTATCTGGAGAGTTTGGAGTTTTTGGGATTGGATTTGAGGGAGCACGATATTCGATTTGTGGAGGATAATTGGCAGTCCCCAACTTTGGGAGCGTGGGGATTGGGGTGGGAGGTCTGGTTGGACGGAATGGAGATTACCCAGTTTACCTATTTCCAACAGGTGGGGGGATTGAAAACCTTTCCGGTGCCGGTGGAGATAACCTACGGAACCGAAAGGTTGGCAATGTATCTCCAAGGGGTGGAGAATGTATTTGATATCCGGTGGAATAGCACAACCACCTATGGGGATATCCATCGGGAGGGGGAGTATCAATTCAGTAAATACAATTTTGAAATAGCCGATACCCAGATGCTTTTCCGGTGGTTTGAAGATGCCCAAAGGGAGGCTCTCCGGTGTGTGGAGGCAAAATTACCCTTACCTGCCTATGATTACGCCATTTTTGCCAGTCACATTTTCAACCTTTTGGACGCCCGGAAGGCGATTTCGGTTACAGAGAGACAAAATTACATTCTCAAAATCCGGGAGTTGACCAAAAAAATTGTGGAGTTGTATGTAGAATTGAAAGGGGAGAAAAAGGCGGGGTAAAGCTCTCCCATAGAGGGGAAGGAGGAGAGTTACCCCGGAGGAGAAAAATGGGGAAAAATGGAAATGGGGAAGGGAAAAAAGAGGGGGGTAGAAGGAAAATAGTTACCAAAAGTAACATTTCTCCCATAGAAATGGAGGGAAAAATGGGAAGTTTTTCTACTTTATCTCCTTTTTTGGAAAAGTGGCAGAGGGGAAGGAGCCGATTTTAAACTCCATTTAACAAATTATTTTACATTTAAATAAACCCAAGTTGGAAAAAGGGAGTGGAAATGTTATTGAAAGATATCTATCGGGTTTTGGACTCAATCTCCCCATTTGAGTTGCAGGAGGAGTGGGATAATAGTGGACTCCAGTTGGGAAACCCCAATAAAACCATTACCAAAGTCTATTTGACTTTGGATATAGATGAGGAGGTGGTCTCCTATGCCGAAACCAACTCTTTAATTATCTCCCATCACCCTTTAATTTTTCGAAATTTACGGAGAATTACTCCGGAGCAAGCCACCGGTAAATATATTATCGGACTGATTAAGAAAAATATCTCCCTCATCTCCCTCCACACCAATATCGATAAAACCCACCTCAACCGCTACTTTGCCGAGGAGGTTCTCCAGTGGAAGGGAGAGCAGAAAGGGTTGGTCTATTATGCTACTCTCAATATGACTCTGGAGGAGATTGCTCCCCTAATTAAGAGTCGATTGGGGTTGGAGATGATGCGGGTTGTCCCCGCCCGGGAGTTTATCCGCCGGGGGGCAGTGGTAACCGGTTCCGGAATGTCAATTTTAGACCTGTTGGAGGAAGATGTGGATCTCCTTTTGACCGGAGATATCAAATATCACGAAGCTATGGAGGCAAAGGGGCGGGGAATTACTTTGATAGATATTGGGCATTATGAGAGTGAACGCTACTTTACCACTATGATGTATGACCTTCTGAAAGATAAATTGGAAGTTGACCTTCAAATTATCAATAGCACCAACCCATTTGTGTTGATGTAACTGCTTTCCAGTTGGAGGGGAGGAGTTTTCTCACTTTTCTCCCTTTTCCTTTTCAAGGAAGAAAACCCCCAAAAGAGGGAAGGGGGAGGAGGGGAAGAGAAATTTTACTCTTTCTCCCCCTTTTCTCCTCTACACCGGGGGCAAATCCCATAAATGTAGACCTCTTGTCGACTATCGGGAAATTTTTGATTCAGTTTTTCACAAATTTCCGGGGAGAGATGAATATCTTCTATTTTTCCGCACTTTTCACAGATAAAATGGGAATGGGGTTCCTTTACAATCTCAAATTTGTGTCTGTTGTGGATAGCCAATTCGGTAATTATTCCCCTTTCCAATAGAAGATGGAGATTTTTGTAAATGGTTGCCAAAGAAAGGGAAGGAAATTGGGCATAGAGTTTTTGATAAATCTCCTCTATCGAAAGGTGTCCCCCCTCCTTCAAAGTTTGGAGAATAGCCAATCTTTGGGGGGTAACTTTCAATCCTTTCTCCCGGAGGAGTTCCCTTAGAAGTAACAATCTCTACCTTTGGTAGGGGGATAGGGGAAATTACTCCCCTTTCCCTGCCTTCACCAGTTCTTCAATCTCTTTAATATCTTCCGGAGTAACAATTTCATCGATGGTTACATATTTTCCAACATTTCCGGTCATAGGCTCAATATCGGTATTAACTGGCAAGGTTTTCTTTCCGGGTCTCCAGTTGGCAGGGCAAACCTCTCCAGTTTTATAAGCGTGTTGATGGGCAATAATTTGCCGGATAAACTCTTTAATACTCCGTCCCACTGGAGGAGCTTGAACCTCTTGGGCTACAATTACCCCATCGGGGTTAATCAAAAATCTTCCCCGGAGAGCCAATCCCGCATCTTCAATCAAAACCCCAAATTTTTTACTCATTTCCAAAGTGGGGTCAGCGGCAATTTTCAATTTCAATCCGGTCAAAAGGGGCTCGGTTTCTACAAATCTTTTATGGGAGAATTTGGTATCGGTGGAGACTGCCAATACTTCCACTCCCAACTCTTTCAAATAGGGGAGAGCAGTATTCATTGCAGCAATTTCGGTCGGACATACAAAAGTGAAGTCTGCCGGATAAAAACAGATTACAGTCCACTTTCCTTTGTAGTCATCGCTACTTACTTCGGTATAGTGTCCGGTAGATGCATCGAAGGCTTCCGCTTTAAATTCGGGCATCTTCTTTAAAACCAAAACTCCCGCTTGGGTGCACTCTTTTTTTTCTTCCATTTTCCTCGCTCCTTTTTTTAAATTAATTTTTTGTGAAGAGAATTGTAGTCTATTAATTCTTTTTTGTCAAGGAAAATTTTTTTCGATTTCTCCAATGGAGGTCTACGGAAAAAATTTGCTCCAAAATAGAGGAAAAATAGAGAAAAAAATTTCCATTTTCCTTTTAAAATAGGAGAAATGCTCCCTTTTTTTGCTATATTCTCTCTCAAAAAGGGAGCCAAAATGGAAAATCTACTCTACTCCCTCTTCAATTATTTTGACAAAATGCCCCATCTGGTGAGTTTTGTAGCGGGAATTCTCTCCTTTCTCTCCCCCTGCGTCCTTCCGTTGGTGCCGATTTACTTTTTCTACATTACCGGAATTTCCACCCAAGAGTTGAAAAACCGCCCCCTCAACTGGCAGGAGCGGGTAAAAATTTTTATCAACTCCCTCCTCTTTGTGGCAGGGTTTGGGGTGGTATTTATCCTTTTGGGATTGGCGGCGGCAAACATTATTGGAAACCTCTTCAACAATCTCTGGGTATCGGTGGGAGCGGGAATTGTAATTATTCTCTTTGGACTCCATTTGGGGGGATTTCTCCGGTTCAAATTCCTCCAGTTTGAAAAGCGACTCCACCTCCAGAATGTGGGAAGTTTCCTTTTGGGGGTCTCCTTTGCATTGGGTTGGACCCCTTGCATTGGACCCATTTTCGGCACAATTGTGGGAATTGCTTCCACCGAGCTCAATCGGGCATTGGTGTTGATGGTGCTCTATGTTCTGGGGTTGGCATTGCCCTTTTTGATAATGGCAATTTTTACCATTTGGAGTATGAAAATTATTGAGCGGTTTAAAAAACATTTGGGAGTTATCGAAAAAATCTCCGGAATTTTGTTGATTCTGGTGGGAGTTTATCTGATTGTCCGGAAATTTATTTAATCGGAAGGGGGTGAGCCGATGCGACTCCTCTTTTTTACCCTCTTTCCAGAATTGATTCTCCCCTACTTCTCCGCCGGAGTTTTGGGACGGGCTCAAAAAAAGGGGCTCTTCCAGATTGGGTTGGTCAATTTCCGGGAGTTTGCCCAAAACCGGTGGAAAAAGGTGGATACCCCTTTGGCGGGGGGTGGGGCAGGAATGGTAATTGACAACTCCGCCCTCCGGCGGGGGATTGAGCATTATCGGAAACTTTATCCCAAAAGTCGGGTGATTTTTTTGACGCCAGTGGGAAAAACCTTTACCCAAAGGGACGCACTCCGGCTTGCCCGGCAGGAGGAGACCATTTTTTTGGTCAGTGGCAGATATGAGGGGTTTGACGAAAGATTGATTGAGGATTTGGCGGAGGAGGTCTTCTCCATTGGGGATTATATTTTGAGTGGAGGGGAGTTGCCGGCTCTGGTGGTGGCGGACGCGGTGCTCCGGAATATTCCGGGGGTTTTGGGAAATAGGGAGTCGTTGGAAGGGGAGAGTTTTGGGGAAGAGGGGATTCTGGAGGGTCCCAACTTTTCCAAAGAGGGGGATTTACCCCCGATTCTCAAATCGGGGCATCACCGGAAAATTGCCCAGTGGAGGTATCAACTGGGAAAATTGAAAACCCTCTACCACCGGGGGGAACTACCTTGGGAAGTGGAAAGGGGATAACTCCTTTTTTCTCCCTCTTTTTTTCTCCCTCCGCCCCTTTTTCGATTCTCCTCCAGTTGCTTTCTCTGGAAGGTTTTGATAAATTCTCTGGCAAAAAGAGAAGGCGGAAGAGATGTTCAACTTTAGCCAGTATAGCGACCTCTGTATCAAGTGTGGAAAATGTATCCCCAACTGCACAATCCACCGGATAAACCCCGATGAAGTTACCTCCCCCCGGGGATTTTTGGAACTCCTCAAAGGGGTGGAGGAGGGGAAAATTCCGTTAGATGAAAGAGCCAAAGATATTTTTGAGTCCTGTTTCCTCTGTAACCAGTGTGTATCGGTCTGCCCCAACTCCCTCCCCACCGATTTTATGATAGAGAATGTCCGGAAAGAGATAGGGGAAAAGTTTGGAATTGCCCCCTTTAAACGGGCGTTTTTTTACCTTTTGAGCCACCGATGGGCATACGATTTGGTAGCCAAATTGGGCTTTATTTTCCAAAGTTGCGGGTTTAAGATTGAAAAGGAGAAAAATAGTATGCGGAGTCGATTCAATCTCCCCTTGATAAAGAAGGGGCGACTCCTCCCCAGTATGAAACGGAAATCTTTTCTCCGGAAATATCCGGAAAAGATTGAAAATCCCTCCTCCAACTCCGACTCCCCCCGGCGGAAGGTGGCAATTTTTATCGGGTGTTTGGCAAACTACCACTACACCGAAGTTGGGGACGCTCTGGTCAATATTTTAAAATTTCTCAATATCGATATTTTTATCCCCAAAAAACAGCTCTGTTGTGGTGCCCCCGCCTATTTTACCGGCGATTTTAAAACCACCGAAAAGTTAATCCGCCACAATTTGGACTATTTTGCCACTTTTATCGATGAGGTGGAGGCGATTCTGGTGCCGGAGGCAACCTGCACCGCAATGCTCAAAAAGGATTATCGGGAGTATATTGAACACTATCTTCCGGAGTATCGGGAACTCCACCGAAAAATTGAAAAGAAAATTTTTGGAACCACCTACTGGCTCCACAATTTTACCGATTTGAAAGAGAGATTAGCCCAACTGGAGAGCCCCGACCCGGTGGAGGTTACCTACCACGATGCCTGCCATTTTGGAAAGGTATTTGGAATTAGGGAAGAGCCCCGGCAACTCCTTTCCCAAATAGGGGAGGTGAAGGAGATGGAAGACCCAGACCTCTGTTGTGGGTTTGGGGGAATTACAATCCAGACCGAAAAGTATCATTTGGCGGAGAAGGAGGGGAGAATTAAAGGGGAGATGATCAAAAAAGTTGATGCAGATTTCGTCTCCGCCGAATGCTCCGCTTGCCGGATTCAAATTACCGAAAATCTGGACAAAGTGGGGGATAACAAAATTTTTAAACACCCTTTGGAGTTGATTTGGGAGCAGATAGAGAGGGGAATAGGGAAAAGGAAGGGGAGTGGCAAAAATAGCCAATAAAATTTTAAATTTTTGTCCAATTTGCCGGACAAACAACTTTCCCTCATAATTGACAAAATTTTGGAGTCTCTTTTAAAAATTTTTCCTCCCCTCCAGATGGGAAAGGAGAGCACTTCTTCTATCTCTCCAATAACTCTTCACCCGATTCTTCTCCTTTTCCCGGTGGTAATTGGAAAAGTTGAAGTTTTTCCGGCAAATTTTGCCCTAAAAGAGTTCCCTTACTCCATTCAATTGGGAAAAATCTTCCGATAATTTCCAGTTGGAAGTGGGAATTGAACCCTCCCCTCTCCAAAGGAGAAAATTTCAATTTTTTAGATAATTTTGACCCCTTTCCCTCTTATTCTGTTTCTTTCTCCAATCTCTCTTTTTACTACCCTTCTCCCACCACTCCGGAAAAGGACTATTTTTTCCCCTTCTCTTCTCCCCAAAAGAGAGTGGAAGAAGGTGAATAAGCGGAGAAAATATCTTTTACTCCCCCTTTCCCTCCTCTTCAAATCTCCACTCGCCAGTTATCAAAAGTCTCTCCCCACTCCAAATTTCCCCCCGGAGGTGGGTGCCCGGTTTCACCTCCCCAACTCCGGCAGGGGTGCCGGTCATCAAAATATCCCCATCTTCCAGACCAAAAAACTTCTCCGCCTCTTCCAAAAGTTGGATAGGGGAGAATATCATCTCCTCCACCCCCCCTTTTTGTCTCAACTCCCCATCGATGTAGGTTTTCAGTTGGAGGGTAGGGATTATTTCCGGTGAAATTGGGATAAATTGGGAGAGGAGTAGGCTCCCTTTGAAGGCTTTCGCCCTCTCCCAAGGCAACCCTTTTTCCTTCAGGTGGGTTTGGAGGTCCCTAAGGGTCAAATCGACCCCATACGCCACCCCTACCATTTGCCGATTTTCAATCAAAAAAGTTATCTCCCCTTCATACTCCATTTGATAGGGGGGAAAAGTCCGGGGGGTGGAGGTGAGGGCGGTCGCCGGTTTCAGGAAAAAGACCGGATTTTTAGGCACCCGGTTTTGGAGTTCGTGGATATGTTTCAAATAGTTTCTTCCAACACAAATAGCCTTGAAACAGGGGGCGGGGGTCAACTCTTTTTTCCGGTTGTAGGGGTGAAATTCCATTTCGATAAAACTCCTTTTTGTCGGGGTTTAAATTGGTGGAATTGGAAAATAGAGAATCGGAAAATGCAAATTCCAACAGGAAAAAGGGGGAAATTAAACCCCCAATTTCCCTTTTTTATCTCAACTCTTCAGGTTTTTAACTCAACCGCTCCCGGAAATCTTCAAAATGGAACCGGCGGGAGAGGTAGAGCTCTCCACTTTGCCGATGAATTACAATATCGGGGAGACGGACTCCATTGAAGGCGGTATTTTTTACCATTGTGTAAATTGCCATATCTTCAAAAATTATCCTATCCCCCACCTTCAAGGGGCGGTCAAAGGAGTAGTCTCCAATTACATCGCCGGCAAGGCAGGTAACTCCCCCCAATCGATAGGTATATTTTTTCTCCCCCGGCTCCCCGGCTCCCACCACCCGGGGGCGGTAGGGCATTGCCAACACATCGGGCATATGGGCTTCGGCGGAGGTGTCCAAAATGGCTATATCCATTCCGTTATGGACAATATCCAAAACTTCCGCCACCAGAAACCCGGCGTTGAGTCCCACCGCCTCCCCGGGCTCCAGATAGATTTTTTTGAGATTGGGGAATTCCCGGTAAAACTCTTTAATCAATCGGATTAAGTTATCCACATTGTAGCCGGGGCGGGTGATATGGTGTCCCCCCCCAAAATTGACCCACTCCATCTGGGCAATAACCTCCCCAAAATTGGCTTTGAACCCCTCCAAAACCCTCTCCAACGCGGTGTCCAGTTGTTCACAAAGGGCGTGGAAATGGAGTCCAGTTACCCCCTCCAAATTCTCCGGTTGAAACTGGCTCCGGGGAATACCCAACCGGCTATAGGGGGCACAGGGGTCGTAAAGGGGGACTGGGGAGGAGGAGACCCCCGGATTTACCCGGAGTCCTATTTCCGCCTTTCCCTTGACCCGGTGCCGGAACCTCTCCAGTTGGGAGAAGGAGTTGAAAATAATGGTGTGGGAGAGCTCCGCCACCTCATCAATCTCCGACTCCCGAAAAGCGGGGCAGTAGGTGTGCACCTCCCAATCCACCATTTTCCCCAGTCGGGCTTCCCAAAGTCCACTGGCGGCGGCACCGGCAAGATACTTTTTCAAAAGGGGGAAAGTTGCCCAAGTGGCATACCCTTTCAACGCCACCAAAATTTTGGCTCCACTCTCCTTTTGCACCCTTTCTAAAATTTTCAAGTTCCTTTCCAAAAGTGGCTCTGACACAATATAAGCGGGGGTTTTTGATAGCTTCTCCGCCAATTTTGAAATATTTACTTCCATTTTTTCCCTTTTTTGGTAAAGTTAATCCAATTTTACTCTTTATGTGAAATTTTATCGGATAAGGAAAGTAAAAAAGGAGCCCCGATGGATTACCATCAATGGCAGGTGGTTTTTATCCACTTTGGCGACTATTTGGAGGAGTTTGAGGAGGGAAAAACCTATACCAAAGAGGACTTTCCTTATGGGATTAATGTGGGTAGAGAGTTTTCCAAACCCCATATGGCAATTATTTTATCGCCCAACCCCCTTTGCCGGGGAGATACAATTTTAGTAGCCCCAATTACCAAATATACTCCGGGAGATGAAGAGCGGTGGGATAAGATTGTGTTGGAGAAGGAGAGGGAGTCCTTTTTGGAAAAGAAGAGCTCCATTCACCTCTCCGCCATTAGAGTAGTTTCCAAAAAGAGAATTCTCCGCCCCATCTTCCCCTATATCCACAAAAGCACCCAACGGGAGATAAAAAAGCGGATAACCAGTTTCTTCCGGATTCTTTAATCCCTCTCAAAAGAGTAGAAAAGTCTAAAAGGAAAGGAGTAAATTTTCTTTTTTACCCCTTTTTACTATTTATTGGAAAAAAGGGAAGGAGGCGATTGGAAGAAAGAGACCTCTACCCTGCCCGTTGGGTGGAGGAGGGGGATTTCCAATAGTTGGTCAAAATCTCCACTACAATCCCCCAAGGGGTTTCCAGTTTCAATTTTATCCTTTGC
>PUXY01000097.1 GCA_009659955.1 Campylobacterota bacterium
ATGGTTTTCCAGATATAGTAAAGGTCTTTTTTGAGGGACCAGTTTCGGACATACTCTTTATTGATTTTTACTTTATCTTTCCAAATTACATTATCGTTATACCATTGGGGATTTTCCACTTGGGCGAGAATCTCCTCTTCATTCCGATATTTGAGGGTGGCGGGTCCTGTAATTCCCGGGGGAACCTCCAGAATAATTCTATCCTCCCCGGTCAATTTGTCGGCGTAACCGGGGACATCGGGGCGGGGTCCCACAAAGGACATCTCCCCCTTTAAAATATTGATAAGTTGAGGTAGTTCGTCAATTTTATACTTTCTAAAAATCCGTCCCGATTTGGTAATCCGCCGGTCGTTGGCGGTGGTAATGGTAGTCCCTTCAATGGGATACATTGTTCTAATTTTGATAATTTTGAAGGGTTTGCCCCCTTTCCCAATCCGGGTCTGGATAAAAAAGCCGTTGGTTTTGGTTTCGAGGGTGGCAATCACCCACGCTATTAAAATAATTGGAAAAGTCAAAATAAGTCCCACCAACGCCAAAGTAAAATCAAAAATCCGCTTTATCAAAAGTTGCCGTCGGCTCATTCTCCTCCCTCCTCTTTTACATCTCCAAAATTCTTCTTTCCCGTTCCCTTTACAAAATTACCAAAACCTTCAGAAAATTTCCCTTTTACAATTCTCAAAAAAAAGAGAGGCACCGGAGGGAGTTACCTTTGGAAAAATTTTCCAAAAGTCTCCCCCACAAGGACTATCTTTTCAGTTTATAAACCCTCATTCGGGGATTATCTATTACCAACTCAAAGAGGTTGGGGTCATACTTTTTCAAAAGTCCCATTTGAACCCCTTGGCTCAAATAGTAGTAATCGTCCATCAACCACCCCCTCCGGAGGGTTCCGCTCAAGAGAAGATTTAAACCGGAGTGGGGATATTGGGCTATTTGGGGCTCTTTCCCCAAAATTGCAACTCTTTTCAGGGGGACTCTCTTTACAACCTCCCCTTTGGGGTTGACCAAAAGGAGTTGTCCATTTTTCAAATCCACCAATCCATTGCCTCCAACTACAATCTCTCCGGTGGGGAGTTCCCGGAGTGGCACCGGAATCAATGTTCTTCCCCCGGCAAAGGATTCGCCACTTTTCAAATTCCGGTCGCTAAACATTGAAATAGCGGAATAGATATTGGTCATTTTTTCGGGGAAAATTAGATAGACATCTACACTCTTTTTGGGGGGGGTGTAGTCGGGGGAGCCCACTTTTTCCAAAAATGCCTCCACATCGATGGGTTTCCCATTTTTATAAAAGAGGGTATCGGTAACCTTTTTATATCCGCTTTTAATGTAAGTCTCCACCGCCAACCGGCTCAAATTGGCGGTTAGATAGGGGTTGTGGGTCAGGAGAATTTTGGAAACGATGTAATTATCTTCATTATGTTTCCCCCCATCGATTAAAGTATTGATATTGGAGTAATACCAGATATAGTAGCCGTAATCCCACCAAGTAATTCCGTAATCTTTGGGGGAGGAGATTTGGCTAATTTTGTGGAGAACTCCAATCTCTTTATTGGTAAATAGGGGTTCGGAAAAGTAGGGCACATCGGGGAGAGGGTAGATTTTCATCATTCCGTTGATAAGTTTGGGATTTTTTTCACAACACCCGATAATATGGGTAATGTTGGGGAGGAGAAGGAGGAGGGTTCCCGCCAACCCGGTAACCAATCGACTTTGGGGACGGGAGAAGAGTTTTTCCCCCAACCAAAGGAAAAAGTAGACTCCACTCAACCCGGCAATTGGGACTGCGTAAACGGTAAACCGCAATCCCCCTACAATTGAAAAGAACCCAATACCCCAGAGGGGAAGGGCAATAATAAACTCCCTCCACCTCCACACCAGTAGAATATATCCCAAAATTGCAAAAATTATTCCGATGGAACTCCCAATAATCCGATTGAAGACCAACCAGAGGGGAATTTGGGACGCCTCCCGGACGGTCTCATTTACATTGAGGAATTTGAGCCCTTTAACCCCAATTTCAGTTGAGGTGTAACCTAAAACTTTGTGGAGGATAACCCCCACCATATTTCCGGTATAGAGGGAGAGGAGTAAAAGGGCAAAGGCGATAATTCCCCAACTTTTAACCCCGATTTGATCAATCCTCTCCCGGAGGGAAGAGCCCATAACCCCATAATGGAAGAGGAGGAGAAGTCCCACTTTTATCCACCACGGAACTCCCCCCAACATTCCCAACGCCAAATAGATAATCACTTGATAGACAAAGGGGTTTTGGAACCGATATTTGAGGAAGAGGTAGAGAATGGTAATTAACCCGATGGCGTAAATTATCGAATACCCTTGGTCGTAGAAGTAGGGGTAGAGGGCAATGGTAACACCCCCGGCAAAAAAGGCGGAAAGATTCTCTTCCCGGAGCCCCTTGAGGAGAAAGTAGAGGATAAACATCGGCAACATTGCACTGAACATATCGGTGTCGTAATACCCCAAAAGGGTGCGGTTGTAGTAACTCCACCCGATGGAGGCAACCAGAGACGCCAAAAAGCCCCACTCAATCCGCCCGTAAAGTCGCCCTATCAAAATTATCGGAATTACCACCAGTGAAGAGATAATTGGAGGCAGATAGAGCATCAACTGGTCTAAATTGAGGAAGGGGAAAAATTTGACCAACCCCGCCCCCAAAACCATTAACCCGTAATGCCACGGATTTGCCAATCGGGGATTGAATTGGTGGAGTCCATAAAGTATTTTTTGGGAGCCTGCCCCGAAAAAGTATCCATCGGGGTTATTGGAGAGGGGCACCCCATTCCAGTAAAACTGCTCCATTCCTACCAAAAAGTGGAGGGTGTAGAGATGAAAAAGGAGGGAGAAAATGTAGGCTACCCCAATTAAAAGCCACAGGGTTTTGCCCTCTCCCCCTTTGCTCCCCCTCTCCATTTCTCCCCCACCGGCTTGGGTCTGCCCAGTCAACTGCTCCTTTTCCATTTTTTCAACTCCTCCACCGCTTTTTTCCTCCATCAAATCCCCCTATCCACAATAGAGCAGATGATATGCCCTATCAAAATGTGCATCTCTTGAATCCGGGGGGTTTTGTCGGAGGGCACCATTAGATTTATATCCCCCAATTTTTTCAGTTTCCCCCCCTTTTTTCCGGTGAAAGTTATCACCTTTAGCCCCAACTCTTTGGCACGCTTTGCCCCCTCCACCACATTGGGGGAGTTGCCACTGGTGGAGATGGCAATAAATATATCCCCTTCCACCCCCAACGCCTCTATCTGCCGGGCAAAAATTTCCTCAAAGGAGTAGTCATTTCCCACTGCCGTTAAAATTGAGCTATCGGTGGTGAGGGCAATTGCCGGTAACCCCCTCCTCTCCCGTTCAAATCGCCCCACCAACTCCCCGGCAATATGTTGGGCATCGGAGGCACTCCCTCCGTTTCCCGCCAAAAGCACCTTTTTTCCCCGTTTCAACGCCCCCAACACCATCGCCCCCGCCTTCTCAATTTGGGGGGCAAGGGTAACCAACTCCCGCACCGCCGAAATATGCTCCAAAATCTGCTCTGTAACCACCTTTTCTCCTTTTTGATGCTTTAGCTTTAATTGAAACAGAATCCTCCTCTTTCCCCCTTCCTTTTCACTTTTCAAATATTACCCCAACTCTCCCCCAATAATAGGGAAAAGCAATTTTAAATTTTACCTTTTGAAAAAAAATTTCCCTTTTTCCAGATCCCAAAAAAAGAGTTGGATAATAGAGAGAAAATTCCATATTTACTTAAAAAACTTCTTTCTCTTTCCTCTCAAATAACTGCAACTTGATAGGATTTCACAAAAATCTCCACGGGAGAAGGGGAAAGAGTTTCCAATCTATCCAAATCTATCCAAAAAGGAGTCCAATGGAGAAAAACCGGGAAGAGCAGGGACAGACTCCCCAACAAAAGGTGCCGATTGAGGAGCGGAAATTGACGCCGGGGGAGAAGGCAGGGGTAACATCTGCCCTTTTGATGTTTTTTGGGGTGGGAATGATTATGGGGGGGAGTGCCAGTGGAAAAATGGGAATTTTTTACGGAGGAACTGCAATTTTTACCATCGGGGCAGGTATAGCCCTCTATCTTCTCTTCAAATATAGCCCAAAAAATAGCGACAAATGGGAGGAGTAGATGGACCTTTTTAGCACTTTAATTCTCTCAATTATCGAAGGGGTAACCGAATTTTTACCGGTCTCCTCCACTGCCCATATGATTATCGCCTCTTCTCTTTTGGGACTTAAACAGACCCAAACCCATATCGCCTTTGAAATTATTATCCAATTGGGGGCAACTCTGGCTTTGGTTTTAATCTACTTTCAAAAACTCAATTGGGGGAATAGGGAGCTTTGGGGGAAAGTTTTTATTGCTTTTTTACCCCTTCTGATTGTGGGATATCTGGTAAAGGATTGGGTAGATAAATTTTTCAATCTCTGGTGGGCGGGGGCAATGTTTATTATCGGAGGGATAATTTTTATATTGGTGGAGTGGTGGCAAAAACGGCACCCTCCCAAAATTACTTCAGTGGAAAAAGTTGGGGTAAAAGAGGCGATAATAGTCGGAATTTCCCAAATTTTTGCCATTATCCCCGGCACCAGTCGAAGTGGAGCCACCATTGTCGGAGGAATGTTGGCGGGGTTAGACCGGAAAAGTGCCACCGATTTTAGCTTTTTGGTGGCAATTCCCACAATGTTTGCGGTTACCGGTTACTCCCTTTTGAAAAATTGGCATCTCTTTACCCATCAACAATGGGTCTCTTTGGCAGTGGGATTTGTAACCGCCTTTATTACCAGTTACATTGCGGTAAAACTTTTTCTCCTCTTTGTAAAAAGATTCACTTTAATCCCCTTTGCCATTTACCGGATTCTCTTTGGAATTCTCCTCCTCTATCTCCTCTCCAAAGGGGTTATCTCCCCTTAATTTTCCCTCCAACCTCCCTCCAATGGGGGAGAATTTTAATCTCCCATTCCTAAATACTGGGTATAATTTTTGCCAAAATTGATAACCAAAGGGGTGAAATGTTGAGGAGTAGCTACTGCGGAGAGTTGTCTGAAAAGGATATTGGAAAGAGGGTTAAACTTGCCGGGTGGGTCAACTCCCATCGGGACCACGGCGGAGTTATTTTTATCGACCTCCGGGATCGGAGTGGAATTGTGCAGGTGGTGGCAGACCCGGCAGATAGTGTAGAAGCCCATAAAATTGCCGAAGAGGTGAAAGATGAATATGTAATTTTGGTGGAAGGGGTGGTTCGCCCCCGGGGAGAAGGGTTGGAAAATCCCAAATTGAAAACCGGAAAAATTGAGGTTGTTGCAGATAAAATTAAAATTGAAAACCGGAGTAGGGTTCTCCCCTTCCAAATTGGAGATAAATCGGTAAATGAGGAACTCCGTTTAAAATACCGCTATTTGGACTTGCGGGACTCCAAAATGTTGGAAACTTTCCTCCTCCGGAGTCGGGTTTCCAAAGCTATCCGGGATTATTTGGAAAAAGAGGGATTTATAGATGTGGAAACCCCGGTTTTGACCAAATCGACCCCGGAGGGTGCCCGGGATTATCTGGTGCCCAGTCGGATTTACCCCGGGGAATTTTACGCACTCCCCCAATCTCCCCAACTTTTTAAACAAATTTTAATGGTAGCCGGGTTTGATAAATACTTCCAAATTGCCAAATGTTTCCGGGACGAAGATTTGCGGGCAGACCGGCAACCGGAGTTTACCCAAGTCGATTTGGAGATGAGTTTTGTTACTGAAGATGATGTTATGAAAGTGGTGGAAGGTATGGTAAAGGCGGGGTTTGAAGCCGGGGGAGTTGAGGTAAAAACTCCCTTTCCCCGACTCACCTATCGGGAGGCGATGGAAAAATATGGAACCGATAAACCGGACCTCCGATTTGGACTGGAGATGGTGGAGGTTGGAGAGTGTTTCAGGGACTCCACCAACGAAATTTTCCACTCCATTGCCAACGACCCGGAAAAAAATCGATTTAAAGCCTTGAAAGTGCCCGGGGGAGACAAAGCTTTTTCCCGGAAAAAATTGAAAGAGTTGGAGAATTTTGTCCGGAAATTTGGAGCCGGAGGATTGGCTTATATTCAAGTGAGGGAGGAGGGGTTGAAGGGTCCCATTTTGAAGTTTATGTCCCAAGAGAGCATCGACCGGCTTTTGGAATTGACCAAACCGGAAGTTGGGGATATTATCTTTTTCGGTGCCGGAGAAAAGAGAAAAGTTTGGGACTATATGGGAAGACTCCGGAATAAAATTGCCCGGGATCTGAACCTCATCAATCCCAAAGAGTATAAATTTGTCTGGGTTATCGATTTCCCAATGTTTGAAGCCGATGAAAACGGCAACCCCACCCCCCTCCACCACCCCTTTACAATGCCAAAAATGGAGGAGTGGGAGCCGGAAAATTTTGAAAATATCGGCTCCCGGGCTTACGATTTGGTGCTCAATGGGTATGAAATTGGTGGAGGAAGTATCCGGATTCACCAAGAGGAGATTCAGAAGGAAGTATTCAAACTTTTGGGAATTAACGAAATGGAAGCCCGGGAGAAGTTTGGATTCCTTTTGGACGCCCTCAAATTTGGGGCTCCCCCCCACGGGGGATTTGCACTGGGATTGGATAGGGTAATTATGTTGTTGAGGGGGACAGATAATATCCGTGATGTTATCGCCTTCCCCAAAACCCAAAAAGCCCAATGCCTCTTGACTGAAGCCCCGGCTCCAGTCGAGCCCACCCAGTTGAAAGAGCTCCATTTGAGGATTAGAAAAGCGAAAAAGGAGGGGTAGAAAAAGGTGAAATTGAGCCAACTCAAACAAGGGGATATCTTTAAAGTAACCGGTTTTTTAACCGATTGTAGCCACTTCCGCCGACGGATGGAGAGTCTGGGAATTGGAAAGGGCACCATTGGGCAAGTGGTGGTAAAATCCTTTTGGGGTCCACTGGAGGTGGACTTCAACGGACGGAAGTTGGCACTGGGGAAGGGGATTGCCAAAAAAATTGAGGTTAAAAAATTGGAGTGCCCCTTGTTTGGGGAGAGTTTGGAACAAAAATTTGCCAAAAAGGAGACCCAATGAAAAAGTTATTTTTGATTATCGGAGCCCCCGGCAGTGGAAAGACCACCGACGCCCAACTGATTGCCGAAAGAAACCCCGATAAAGTAGTCCACTACTCAACTGGAGACCTTCTCCGGGCGGAGGTTGCCAGTGGAAGTGAATTGGGGCAAACTATTAAGAGTTACATCGATAACGGAAATTTGGTGCCTCTGGAGATTGTGATTGATACAATCAAAAAGGCGATTGAAGAGGCAGACCGGGAAGTCGTTTTAATCGATGGTTTCCCCCGGAGTGTAGAGCAGATGGAGGCGTTGGATCAGATGCTCAAAAATAGTGGCGATATTCAACTTTTGGGGGTTATTGAAGTGGTGGTAAGCGACGAAACCGCCAAAGAGCGGGTTTTGGGGAGAGGTAGAGGTGCCGACGACCGGGAGGAGGTTTTCTATAACCGAATGAAAGTTTTCAAAGAACCCCTCCCCGCCATTGAACAATTCTACACCGCCCAAAATAAGTTAATTAAAGTCGATGGGGAGCGAACCATCGAAGAAATTGTCGCCGATATTGAAAAAATTATCAAAGAGAAAGCCCAGATTTAACTTTTTTTCCCTCCCTCTTTTTCCAGTTCCTTTTTTCTCTATTCACCTTCTCCGGCGGACTAAATTCCCAAGGAGTTTGAAAGAGAGAAATTTAACCCTAAATCCAAAAAAATAATTTAAATCCCAAACAGATAGAAATAGAAAATGACACACCGGGGAGATTTTCCCTCTTTAAATGGAAATGTTAATTGTATCTATCCCTCCCTTTCCCCTTTTTTTCCAAAATTTATCCCCTTTTTTTTCATCTCTCCCACTCCAAATACTCCCAATGCCAAAAGGGTGAAGACCCCCTCCCAGAAAAAGAGTCCGTGGGAGTAGAGGAGTCCGGCAAGCCAACTCCCCAAAAAGAAGGAGAGTCCGTAACCGAGACCTCCGTAAAATTGTTGGGCAAGGGTGAGTCGATGGGGGTAGAGGTGGGAGAGGTAGAGCATTGCCCCCATATGGAAAAGGGCGAAGGTGGTGGCGTGGAGGGTTTGGGAGAAAAGGACTATCCAGAAGTTATCGGGGAAAAAGTGGAGGAGGAACCACCGGAGGGCGGTGGCAAAAAGGGCTATTTCCATTGCCATTGCCGGGGAGATTTTGGACATAACTTTAGGTTGAAATAGGAAAAGAAGCACTTCCAGAACAATTGCCACTCCCCAAAAAATTCCCACATACTCCACCAAATTGTGCTCTTTCAAATAGATGGTAAAAAAACTATAATAGCCGGCGGCGGCAGATTTCATCAAAATTAGGGCTACCCAGAAGTGCCACCCTTTGAGAAGGGAGAGTTTTCCCCGCTCTTTGGGTTGGGTAGAGGTGTGGAAGAGGAGGAGGGCTACCCCAATCGCCCCCAATAGAAGGAGAAAAGAGAGATAGAGGTAGCAAGTTGAGGGGAGTTGGAGTCCTCCGGTTAAGACAAATCCCACGCTTCCAAAGAGGCGAGCCCGTCCATAGAAGTGCCCCAACTCCTCCACCGCCCTCCGCTCCACATAGGGGGGAATTATGGAAAAAGCCACCCCCAAAAGGAAAAAGCCCAAAAGGAGGAGGGGGTAGAAGTGGGTAAAGAGAAGAGCTCCCCCAATGGTGGCAACTCCTCCGGCAATAAGGACCATTTTTTTATTGACCGGGCGGTGGAGAAAAAAGAAAGGGGTTAAAAATTTTGCCAATGGCATTGCCCCAAAGAGGATACCGATTTGGAGGGGGGTCAAATGGTCTACTTCTCTAAAGTAAAGGGGAAGGCGGATAATATAGATCCCCATTAAACCGAAAAAGAGGAGGAAAAAGAGGGCGGAACCCCAAAAAATACCCCATTTTCCTTGGAGTTCACTCCGCCATCTTTCCCAAAAGGGGGGGAGGAGTTTGGGGCGTTTTCTTTCCATCGATGGGGAGAGAAGGATTATTTATTGGAGGATTTGGGTTTGGGAATGGAGAGGTAGCGGAGGGGGTTTACATAATTTTCTTTATAACTCATTGCAAATTCCAAACTATTTTTAACCCGGGCTATAATTTCCCCCCGGCGGACTTTATACCCCTTTTTTAAAAATGGGGATACTTTGGTTAAATTGGAATAGATGCTAAAAACCCCATTGGGGTGTTTAATAAAGATAATTTTTTTCCCTCCATAATCTCCAATATAGACCACTTCCCCCCGCTCCACGGCGTGGATTTTGGCATTGGGTTGGGTTTTAATTACAATTGAGTTGTTGTAGATGCGGATATGGTAGAGGGGGTCTACATAGGAGCCAAATCGTTGGATAATTTGCCCCGCCACCGGTGCCACAAACCGGAGCCGGTAAAATTTTTTGGGAGACTCCTTCATCTGAACCGCATCTTTTTTTACTATTTTCATCTTTTCCAAAAAGGCTTGGAGGGAAGCTTGCCGTTGTTTCAATTGCTGAATTTTTTGCCAATAGAGTTTCAATTTCTGTTTCAACTCCGATAATTCTTTGTCTCTCTTCTTCTGCAAACTTAAATAGTATTTTTTCTGTTTCTCCAGTTTCTCCTTTTTGGATTTGATAGAGTTGATTTGGCGGTTGATTTTTCTAATATCCTGCTCCAAAATTTTTTTCTCTTTTAAAAGTTGAGCAATTTTTTGGGCATATTGTTGGGATATCTGTTTATAGATGGCAGAGTTGATAAGGTCACTTATCGACTCCACCTGTTGATTATCCAAATAGTAGTTTTGGGAGAGGAATATAGCAATTTGGTCTTCTATCTCTTTAATTTGCTTTTGGAGATTTCCCCTCTTTCTCTCAAGTTTGGAGATAACTTGGGAGGAGTCTTTCAATTCTTGGCTCAATTTGGCTATCTGTTTTTGGGTATAGTTGAGTCGATTGGTAAGCCAGATAAGGTCTTTCCTTTTGACTTCAATTAAATGTTTCAATCCCCCCAATTGGCGATTGTAATAGGATAATTTCCGTTGGGTTTGGGCAAGTTTCTGTTTGGTCTTTTTGAGGGAAGCTCCGGCAACTGAAACCGGAGTTGTAAAGGTGAGTCCTATTCCCAACAAGAGAGGGGCGATAATACTCTTTACTCTCTCTCCATCTCCCTTTTCGCCCCTTGGGAGAAGTGAAGGGAGGATTAAAAAATTAAACCGCATCATTGGTTGCTACTACTCCGGATTACTATTAAAGTGGTGGCAAGGGAGATAAAGATCCCCACCAATGCCAAAAATGCAATTTCCCCCAACCAACTGAAATGGAGGGTAATTCCCAATTGTTGTTTAATGGTTTCAATCAGAGGTGAGTTGAGGACAAGGAAAGTGCCCACTGCCACAATTACCAATGCGATAAAAGAATCCAAAAAGGCAATTTTGAAAATGGTGGCTCCCTTGAACCAGAATGGGGCACCAAACAGTTCCATAATGTAAATCTGCTCGGCGTGGCGGAGTTTCCACACCTCCAGTTGTTTTACAATCAACATAAATCCCAAAATTAGAGAAGACCACATAAAAGCGGTAGAAATATAGTTGACAATCATCAAAAGATTGTAGATTTTCTCTTGGGTTGTGCTAAAGGTTAAAACCCTTTTTATATTGGGGTTTTCCAAAAGTTTCTTTTTCAGATAGAGGAGAGCCCGGGGGGTAGGAATTCCCTTCAATTGGAGTTTATAAAAATAGGGGAGATGGACTTTGGAAAAATCGATTCCTTTAAATTGGCTTTTAATCCTCTCCAATTGTTGGGAGGGGGAGATTGGCTCCATAGACTGGAAATATTGGGGCATAGGAACTTTTTTGAGGGGTTTTTCGGTTACTATCACCATTGTGCTTTCGGTAACCAGATTCATTTGATACTCCAGATACACCTCCCTAAAAAATTGGTAAAAGAAGAGGGAGCCTAAAATCGCCACCAAAGAGAAAATTAGAGTAAAGTGGCTAAAAAAGGAGTCGCTTTTTTTATAATAGCTCATTGACCTTCCTATTTTCAATATGGAGTTGACGGATAGACAAATCCCCCGGAATTAAATGTTCCGGTATGGAGTGGGTGGCAATTAAAACGGTAATTCCCAACTGGTGAGCCCATTGAAAAAGGTCCATTACCAATTGGGCAGAATGGAAGTCCAAGCCGGAGAGGGGCTCATCTGCCACCAATAACACCGGTTCGTGGATAATTGCCCGCACCATTGCCACCCGTTGTTGCTCTCCCCCACTCAACTCAAAGGGAAAGCGGTCTGCCTTATCTGCCATTTGGACTTTTTCCAAATAGTGGAGGGCTTTCTCCTCCGCACTCCGCTTATCATAGCCGGCAATTATCAAAGGGAGGGTTACATTTCTCAAAACATTCCACTCCGGCACCAGTTTGTAATCTTGAAATACAATCCCCAAAAAGCGTCTCAATTGCCGGAGACTTGCCCGGTTAATTCCATTCATTTCATACCCCCCTACCGACAATCGCCCCCCAATAGGTGAAATCTCCCCATAAATAGATTTTACAACGGTGGTTTTCCCACTTCCACTGACCCCGGTCAAAAATACAAATTGTTTACTCTCAATATCGAAGGAGGCACCGGTAATTACCGCCTTCCCATTGTAACCGAGGGTCAAATTCCGAGCACTTACAATTAACGACATCTAAACACCCTTTTCAACTCTTGGTGGGCTAAAAAATTCTCTTCAATTGGGGCAGGGGGGCGAAAATAGTAGGGTTTTTCTTTGTTTATAATGAATACCCGCTCCACCCTATCAAAGGCTCCAATTGACCCCTGCACCAACTCTCCACCCCCCTCCATTGGGTAAACTTTTTCAATATGAATTACAAAGCGGTCATAGACCAGAGGTTTAAAACTCCAGTTACAGAGTCTCTCTTCAAATTCAAACTCCCATTGTTGCCGGTTTGGAGGAGACTCTTCCCAGTTAGAAATTATTATATCAAAGATGCTCTTTCCCAACTTTTTCCACCGCTCTTCATATTTACTAATCGTTTTATAATTGAAATTCTTCCGGGTCTGGAACTCAATCCGGGGGTAGGTGAGGAGTTGCTCCAAAGTGTAGCGGAAATAGTTTTCGCTATCGGTGCGGAGGTGGAAAATCCCTCCCACCTTCAAACTCCGGAAAACCTCATTGAGGAAGGGGCGATTTATAACCCGGCGGTGGGGTTTATCGTCCCACGGCACCGGAAAATGGAGGTAGATAGCTTCCAAACGATTGGAGGGAATCCGGGAGAGGAGGAGGCGGGCATCGTAATTTATAACTCGAATATTGGAAATTCCTTCCACTTTCACCCGCCTCAAAACTTGTTCAATGGCAGGGTTGTAAATCTCTACTCCCAAAATAGTTTTTTCGGGGTATTCCCGGGCAAGGTGGATAAGGTGGCGACCGGTTCCAAATCCAATTTCCACAATATCAATATCGGAAAAATCCTCCTCTATCTTTTTCAGATATGGGGAGAGGGGTTTCTCTTTAATTCCAGAAATATTTTCCCGGATTATTTGGGCTCCGGTCAGTTGGAGAAAGGCAAGATACCCCTTTTTCAACTCTTTGAGAAGGGGGCGGGTCTTTTTTTCATACTTTAAAAGGTATCGATTCTCCCCTTTGGGAATTAGTTTTAAAAAATAACGATAATTTCCACTCTCTACCCCTATCATCTCCCCCGCTTTAAAGAGAAACTTAACCCCCTCCACCTCCGCCGGAAGGGGAGGAAGTTGGGGAGATTCAATAAGTAAGTGGGGCATTAATTTTCCACCTTTACAACGGTAGGTTCAGAGGCGACCCCGGAGGCATCAATTGCGTAAATTTCATAGATGTAGGTGGTATTGGGGGCGATTTGGTCTTGGAATTTGTTGGTGCTTACCACAAATTTCCGGGTGGCTTCTTTAAAGAAACCGATTTTGGTTTTCCGGACAATCAGATATTTAACTGCCCGATTGTCAGGGGAGGTCATAATAAATTGGACAATATTGTTGAATTTATTGGTGGAAACAATCGGTTTAGCCGGTTTTGGCAGAGTCTCTCCCATTACCACTGGGGTTTTACTCAACAGGGATTCGGTTCCAAATTTACTTACCGCAGTAATTTTGTAGTAGCGTTTATACCCATCTTTGTTGATTTTATCTACAAAGTAGGTTTTGTCGGTTTTGGCGTGGTATTCAAAGGGACCAGAAGGGGTATCGGAAATGTAGATTTTGTAATAAGCCACATCGGCAATTGGACTCCATTTGACAATAATCATTTTCCCCCGGTCGATGGTTGCCACCGCATCGGTTACAACCGGCGGACGGGGATAGGTAGATACCCGGATAGTTTTGGAGGGGAAGGTATAGAGCCCATCAAAGGTAATTCCGATAATCCGATATTTGTAAATTTTCCCATCTTCCAATCCGGTGTCAATAAACTCCACATTATAGCGGGGTTTTTTGGTTTCCATATCTTCCCACCGGGCTTCGTGGTCATTGTATCTTTGGATTAAATATTCGTGCACCCGTTCATTGGGGTGGGGTCGCCAGATAATTTTAATCACCCCATTTCCAACCGGTTGGGCAAAAACTGGAATGACTGGAGCAGGTGGAGGAAGGGTTTTGGTGCCAGTTTGAACCCAAGGTCCGGGGACTTTATCCCGGGTAAATGCCAAAATTTGATATTTGTAATAGTTGTTGGGTTTCAAATCATCATCTACATAGATGGTTTTGAAAGGGTTGGTAATTGTTGCCAACTCTACCCAACTTTTGCTCTCCGGATCCCACCGCTGAATGTAATATCCTCCCATTTCAGGAATGGCGTCCCAAGTTAACGCCACTTGATTCCGTCCCGGGTGGGCTTTAAAGTTCCGAACTTTGGGGAGCGTCCGATTTATTCTATCGGTGTTTACCCCACCCAAACCATTGAAAGAGGGAGCTTGACAACCAACCATAATGAGGGCTACAATGAGAAGGAATATCTTGCCGATTCTCCCCATACTCAATCCTTTTTTGTGCAGTTGAATGATAGGACTTGGCAATTATAGTAAATTTTCTCAAAAAAGGGGAAACCATCGGAATTTGCTATTATTCCCCTCAAAAAAAGGGTTGGAGTGGGAAGTAAATTGATAATTGTGGAGTCCCCCGCCAAAGCCAAAACTATCCAAAACTTTTTGGGGGAGGAGTTTAAAGTAGTTGCCACCAAAGGACATATCCGCGACCTACCGGAAAAGAGATTTGGGATAAAAATTGAGGGAGAAAAATTTATTCCCCAGTATCAAATAACCAAAAACCATAAAGATATAGTCAAAGAGTTGAAGAAAATTGCCAAAAATGCAGAGCAGATTTACATCGCCACCGATGAAGATAGGGAGGGGGAGGCAATAGGATACCATGTAACCCAACTTTTGGGAAAAGATATAGATGAGGTAGAAAGGATAGTTTTCCACGAAATTACCCCCTCCGCCATTAAAAAAGCGTTGGAAAACCCCCGGAAAATTGACCTCAATCGGGTAAATGCCCAACAGACCCGGCGACTTTTAGACCGAATAGTAGGTTACAAACTCTCCCCCCTATTGGCAAAAAAGATTCAGAGGGGATTGAGTGCCGGACGGGTGCAGAGTGCCACCCTCAAACTGGTGGTAGACCGGGAGAGGGAGATTCAAAATTTTGTCCCCAAACCCTACTACACTATTGAAGGGATTTTCAAAGGGAGTGAGGGGAAATTGGTCAAATGGCGGGGAAAAACTTTGGAAAAATTCTCCATCGGAAGTAGAGAAGAGGCGGAGGAGATTCTCTCCCAATTGAAAGATAAAACCTTCCATCTCACCAATATCCAAGAAAAAACCACAATTACCAAAGCTCCTCCCCCCTTTATGACCTCCACCCTCCAACAGGTTGCCTCTTCAGAATTGGGATTCTCCCCCCGGAAAACGATGGAGATAGCCCAACGGCTCTATGAAGGGGTGGAAACCCCCATCGGAAAAGTGGGGCTTATCACCTATATGAGAACCGATAGTCTCCATCTTGCCCCGGAAGCGAGGGAGGAGGCGGTCAAATTTATTGAGGAGAAATTTGGGAAAGAGTATGCCGAGCCCAAAGAGTTTAAAACCAAATCCAAAACCGCCCAAGAAGCCCACGAAGCTATTCGCCCAACCCATATAGAATTGACCCCCGAAAGTTTGAAAAAATATTTGAGTAGAGACGATTTGAAACTTTACCAGTTGATTTTTAACCGCTTTATCGCCTCCCAAATGAAGGGAGCCCAGTATCAAACCACCAAACTCTTTCTGGAGGGGGGAGATGGGGTCTTCAAAATTGCCGGAAGAAAATTGACTTTCCCCGGGTTTTACAAAATCTATGGGGAACCTTCTCCCGATATACCCCTTCCTCCCATTGAAAAAGGGGAGGAGGTAAAACCGGAAAAATTGGAGTGGAAAGAGCACTTTACCAAACCGCCGGAGAGATACACCGAAGCTATGTTAATCAAAAAAATGGAGGAGTTGGGGATAGGGCGTCCTTCAACTTACGCCCCCACCATCACCCTCCTCAAAAAACGGGGGTATATCGACCTCCTCAAGAAAAAAATTCACCCCACCGAAAACGCCTTCAAAGTTATCGAACTTTTGGAGAAACATTTTCCCAATATTGTGGACTCCCACTTTACCGCCAATATGGAAGAGATGTTGGATAGAATCGCCTCCGGTCAAGAGGAGTGGCAAAAAGTTTTAAAGGAGTTTTACTTCCCCTTTGTAGAGCAAATCAAACAGAAAGAGAAGGAGATCCCCTCCCAAAAAGTCCAAATTCCCATCGGGGAAAAGTGCCCCCTTTGTGGAGGGGAGTTACTCCTCCGGAAGGGGAGATTTGGAGAGTTTATCGGGTGTAGTAACTTCCCCAAATGTAGATACACCCGCCCCAAAGAGTCCAAACCCAAAGAGCCCAAAAAGATTGAAGGAGTCCACTGCCCCGATTGCGGAGGGGATATTGTAGTCCGACGGGGACGGAGTGGGGAGTTTTACGGGTGTTCCAACTACCCCAACTGCCACTTTACCACCTCCCATCTCCCCATCGCCAAATGCCCCTCCTGTGGACACTTGGCAGTAAAAAAGGAGAGCAAAAAGGGAGAAATTACCCAATGCCTCCAGTGTAAAGAGGTTTTT
>PUXY01000098.1 GCA_009659955.1 Campylobacterota bacterium
GCTCTTTTCCTGTTGGGGTTTACAATTTTGGCATTTTTGGGGGCACCCCGGTTGGATTGGAAAAGTGAAGAGTATCTAAATCGGAATTTAACCCAAACTTTGGAAGTTTACGGAATGGTGAGACTTATCAACGGGGCGGTATCGGTTTTAAAACACTCCACCGCCGAAGTCTCCGCCGGGGTGGTCAGTGGAAGTCTGGCGGTGGGGGAGATTTTAGACCCGTTGGACGACGCCACCGAAAGATTTTCCGACCTTTTGACCATTGCCATCTGGAGTCTGTTGGGGGAGAAAACCATTTATGAAGTGGGGAAAATTTTCCCCCTCCTTTTGATAGCGGTGGCGATAGGGATTCTCTATTTCATTTTCCCCCAAATCTCCCTTCTCCGGACAATTCTGATTTTCCTTCTATTGGTTCGGCTCTTTCTGCCCTTTTCGGCAATAGTTTCCAGTTATCTGGACTCCATCTATTTCAATCCCCAAATTGAGGAGGTTCAGACCGCCCTCCGGCAGGTTGTCCCCCAATCGGAGCAACCCCAATTGATCGGGGGAGAGGAAGGGGGCTTTTTTGCCCGGCTCAAATCTTCCCTCCACTCTGTGGAGAGTAATATTCAACAATTGAGAGGGTATCTGAAGGAGAGTCAACAAATTATCCACTATTTGATAGAGTTGGGGGGATTACTTTTGGGGAGATTTCTTCTCCAAGCCCTTCTCCTCCCCCTCCTTTTCTATTGGCTTTTGAAACAATTTGTCCCGGGGAAAGAGAGAGGGTAGATTATCCCTCTTTTTCCTCCAGAATGGAGAAGGGGCGGTATAATTTGATTGAAAAACTTCAAACATTTAAATGGAAAAAGAGGAGTTGGAAAAATGGTTCTATTTGATAGCCACCGGGGAGAAAAGGTAAAGTTTGAACCTTTGAAGCCAGATGAGGTTAGAATCTATGTGTGTGGTCCTACGGTTTACGACGACGCCCATTTGGGACACGCCCGGAGTAGTTTGACCTTTGACCTTTTGAGGCGGGTTCTGGAGGCGGAGGGGTATCGGGTTAAATTTGTAAAAAACTTTACCGATATTGACGATAAAATTATCAAAAAAATGGGGGAGACTGGGGAGAGTCTGGAGGAGTTGACCCAAAGGTATATTGATAGTTATCTCCGGGATATGGGGGCTCTCAAAGTAAAACGCCCCGATATTGAACCGCGGGCAACTGCCACCCTTCCGGAGATGTTTAAACTGATTTCCGCCCTTTTGGAAAAGGGGTTTGCCTATCAACTCCCCAATGGGGATATCTATTTTGACACCTCCAAAGATCCGGAATATTGCCAACTCTCCCACAAATGCCCCCAAGATGAAGGGGTCGCCCGGGTCGAGCACACCGCCGGAAAAAGAAACCCGGCAGATTTTGCCCTTTGGAAAGGGTGTAAAGGGGAGGGAGATGTCTGTTTCGACTCCCCTTTCGGAGCCGGTCGCCCCGGGTGGCATATCGAATGCTCCGCTATGATTTGGAAACACCTTGCCTATTCCGATACCCCCTACCAAATCGATATCCACGGGGGGGGTGCCGACCTCTTTTTCCCCCACCACGAAAATGAGGAGGCTCAAACTTTCTGTGGAACCGGGCAACATCTGGCAAAGTATTGGCTCCACAACGGCTTTGTAAAAATCGATGGGGAAAAGATGAGTAAATCGTTGGGAAATAGCTTTTTTGTCAAAGATGCGTTGAAAAGCTACCCCGGGGAGGTTCTCCGGTTCTATCTCCTCTCCACCCACTATCGGGCACCCCTCAATTTCAATGAAGAGGATTTACTCTCCGCCAAACGGAGGTTAGACCGGCTCTACCGACTGAAGAAACGGGTTTATGGGGTTAAACCGGAACCCCACCCAACTCTGAAAGGGGAGCTTTTGGAACCCCTCCGGGACGACCTCAACATCTCTAAAGGGCTGGCAGTTGTAGACCAATTTATCAAAGAGAGTAACGAAAAATTGACCCAAAACCCCAAAGATAAAAGGTTAAAACGGCAAATTGCCGGGGGGATTGAGATTATCGACCAGATTATCGGAGTGGGGGGAGAAGACCCTTATCGCTACTTCCAATGGGGAATTCCCCAAGAGACCAAAGCCAAAATTGAGGAGCTTATAGCCCGGCGATTGGAAGCAAAAAAGGTCAAAGATTGGACTACCGCCGACCAAATCCGGGAACAACTCCGGGAGATGGGGATTCAGATTCAAGACACCCCCACCGGCACAATTTGGGAGAAGGTGGAGTAGAGGAATTGGGAGAGAATTGGGGGAGAGTAGAGGAGTCAAAAAGGAGAAAAACTCTTTGGGGTTCTCTATTCTCCGGTTTTCCCGTCTTTATTGGTGAAAAAAAGTGGAATAAACCGAAATTGAAACAAGGGAGAGGAGGAAAATGGACGGCAGTTGGTATAAAATTTCCGATAATTACGCACTCTTGAAAATTTGGGTTCAACCCAACGCCTCCCGCACCAAAATTTTGGGGGAGTATAACGGCTATCTGAAAGTTGCCCTCCAAGTTCCCCCACTGGAGGGGCGGGCAAATGGAGAGCTTATTAAACTCTTTTCCAAAAAGTTTAAAATCCCCAAATCCCAAATCCAACTGAAGGGGGAAAAGAGTCGAAAAAAGGAGTTGACTCTCCCTCTAACCCCCCAGTTGAAGGAGTTTTTGGGGGAAAAATGAAGAGAAAGAAAGGGCTCTCTCCCGGTTGAAGGGACAATCCCTTAAAATCTCCTCTACTCCTCCATTACTCTTCAATTGGAGAAAAGAGGAAAGGATTTTTCCTTTGTCGATTTTTTGAAGAGAGAAAAGAAATTTTTGGAAAATTTTGAATTGAAAAAACAATCTGAATATTTCAATCTTTTATCACAAGCAATAAACTCCCAAATTACTCCCAATTGGGGAAAGCAGGAATTGCAAAAAAATCACCTTTACCTCCAAAAGATAAAAGGGTTCAAAACTAAATTTTTTCCCCATTTAAATTTTAAAAATTGCTTTTTCCACTTTTGCTACTCTCTCCCATTTTTCATTTCTCCAATCCCCAATTGTCCGATTGAAACCCTTTAAAATTTTCTTTATTTTCTTATTTTTCAACTATTGGGATATGTGGCAGTGGTATCAAATTGATTCTCTTTTTCAACTTTGGTTGAAAGGTAAATTTTCTCTTTACCGTAAGATTTTAAAGTCTGGAGATTTTAAGTTTTTGCAAAAACTTTCCTCTTTTTTCCCCATTCCCCTACTTCCCCAAAATAAAAAAAGGAACCCAATAGAGGAAAATTTCCACTTTTTCTCCCTTTTCCCAACTTCTATTTTCAGGGTCTCTCTACTTTTAAAATTCCAGTTAATTTGCCTTCCAGTGGAACATTTTCCAGTCGCAAAAAGAATTGATGAAGAGAAAAAGGGAGACAAAAGGTGGGGGAGAAGAGGTGGGAAATTAAACCCGCCGGAGGCGGTAACTCTGTTCGATAAAGTGGACGATAATTGGGTTGGGGGTTTGGAGTTTGTTGGTAAATTCCGG
>PUXY01000099.1 GCA_009659955.1 Campylobacterota bacterium
CGTCCAATCTGCTCCGGAAATGGGTAACTACTTTGATGCTCAATCAAAATCTTTTCCACATTTACTTTGGGCATCTGTTTTATCAAATGGATAACCCGGTCGTAAATATCTTCATACCCTTTCCTAATTGGAAAGGGGGGGTCAAAGTAGAAATATGCCTTCTCCCGATTCCGTTTGAGCATTTCTATCACATCCCAAATTGTGTCGAAACTATCTCCCAAAATGATTTCACACTTCTCCGGCTCCATTGAATCGATATTTTTCTGGAGAACCTTTACCGCCTCCGGGTCTTTTTCCAAAAAGTAGGCTTTTTTTGCCCCCCGGCTAATCGCCTCCAATCCGATGGAGCCCACTCCACTGAAAACCTCAACCCAAGTGGAGTCGGGCACCTCCCACTGGAGGGTATTGAAAACCGACTCTTTCAAAATCTGTTTGGTGGAGCGGGTGGTTCCTTTATCTCCCATATAGAGCTTTTTCCCCCGATATTTTCCTCCAATAATTCTGATGTTTCCTTTTTCTATTTTTTTCTCCATTGTTCAACTCCTTTTATCCAATTTGAAATTTTTGTTGAGATTTAAGGTTAATGGTTTCAATTTTTCAATTTCCGAAGAGAAGGAAGAGACTCAAATTTTCACCGCCCAATAGACCAACAAGGTGAGTAATTTTAACTAAAATTTTGCAAGTTGAATAGACTGAAGGCTCTGGAAAGGGAAAAGGGAAGAGATTATCACAAATAAAAAAAGTTTATCTATTTAAAAAGACTCAATACCACTTTAAATCCCAAACCGGCTAATAGAATTGTCCCCACCAAATTTATTACAATAAAAATAATAGCTTTATCAACTCTTCCACTATCCAGTAGAAAATAACTTTCCAGTGCAAAGGTGGAGTAGGTGGTCAAAGCCCCCATCATTCCGGTGGTTAAAAGGGATTTGAGGAAGGGGTTTTCTATCGCTTTGAGGGTAATAAGTCCCGCCAAAATCCCCAAAATTAGACTTCCAATCAGATTTACCAGTGTAGTGCCCAAGGGAAAATGGCTTTTGAAGAGGGAGTTGGCAAAACCGGTAATTCCCGCCCGGAGAATTGCCCCAATAAATCCCCCAATTCCGATAGCCAGATAGGTATCAAACTTGACCATATCTCTCCTTTATTTCCCAATCGATATGGGAAAAATTGAAGTCCCCTTTATCAAAATCCAGTCCCAAAAGGGTTATCTGTCGGGCTTTTATTGTATCGTAATACTTCTGTCGGAGAAGTTCTTTGAGGGAGTTGTTATTGGAGATGCGGATTAAATAGACCTTTTCGGAGAGTTTCAAGACAAAGGTTATCTCCTCTGGACTACTTTCGATAATTTCAATATCTGCCCCAATGGAGAGGAAGTAGGCATACATAATAGTAATATGGATTCCACTCCACTTGTCAAACCGATATTTGAGGAAATAGTTGGGGTCGATGGTGGCAAAAATCTGTCTGACAACCTTTCGGAATTTACTTATATCCCCCGCTTTCAAAGCGATGTAGAGTTCTTTTTTAAATTGGAAAAAGGAGCTTTTATTGGTCAAAAGCCGGATAATATCGTCGTGGAGGTTGATTTGCACCATTTTATTGGGGGTTCGAAAGGAGAAGATAGTTCCAAATGGGGTTTCCCGGAGGGTGTCAATGGTAATTAAACCGGTGTGGAATGCCAGAGACTCTACATTTACAGAGTGGAGATTGAAGCCGTTGAAAATCTTTTCCGGGGCTTGCATATGTCCAATTTCCGGGAGAAAAAAGCGGTGATCCCTCACAATCCGGTAGAAATATTCATTGGAGATTGTCATATACCAGTAGGGTTTAAAAAGATAGCTATTTTTGATAAAGGAGAGAATATCTATCGGATTAAAGACAAAATCCCCCAAAAAGTTGTAGCCGTAATACCACTTTTTCACCTCCTCCATATCCACATTTTTCAGATAATCTTCAAAGTAGTAGACCACCTCTTCATACATAAACCCGCAAATATTGGAAAAAAATGGGTGGAGGGTAATATCTTCCACCAGAGAAAGTTCAAAGGGAGTCCGCCGGAGGAGTCCGGTAATTCCGGTAAAAAAGGCAAAGCGAATCATCTCCCCGTGGTCTTTGATAATTAATAAAAAATCCCGGATAATTCTCCAAATTTTGGAAGCCCTTTGGAGGTCGAAAAGATTTTCCAAAATGGAGTTGTCATAATTATCTACCAGAATTACCAATTGTTTGCCACTCTTTTTATAGATAGCCTTTATCAAATCGGCAAAGTAGTAGTTGATTCTCTCCTTCTCTTTCAATTTTACCCGGAAAGTGGGCTCCAACTCCTCCGCCAAAATTATCAATTGTTCCAGAATATGTTCCCGGACTTCATCTACATTCTCACAACTCCCCCGGAAGGAGAGTTTTAAAATTGGAAACTCTTCAAATTGATACTCCCCATAAATGGAAGTTCCGGCAAATAACTCCTTATTTCCTCGGAAAATCTCCTCAATTGTGCTCAAGGTAATTGTTTTTCCAAACCCTTTGGGACGGGCAAGTAAGGCATATTTGTAGTTGGTGATTAACTCTTTTATCAGATGGGTTTTATCCACATAAATATACCCCTTCTCCCGCAATTCCCGGAAGGAAGTAACACCCAATCCTATTTTTTTTCCCACGGCTTCTCTCCTTACTCCATTTGAAGGGGGTGAATGGTGGAATTATATCGACTGATACTATTTCTCCCAGTTGGAGGTGGGAGAAAAGGAAAAACACCCCTTCTTTTTTACCATTGAAAATTGATTTATTCTTGAATTTTTCAAATTAAATAGGTAAAATTGAGAACTATTAATTAAGCTACCTTTGGAAAAATAATAAACTCCTCTTATAAGGGAAGGGGAGGTTTGTTACCCCTTGTAGCGTTTAATACAATTGTTAGAGACTAATATTTTAGACCAATTGACACCTATTTTAACTCTCAATAAAATTAAATTAACTCAAGGTTATCCAAGAAAAGGAGTATTCTATGGGTATAGTAGCTTTATTTGCAGTCGGAATTTTTTTGGGGGTAGTTCTTCTCTATATTTTAGGGATTAGTGTTGCCCCTTATAACCCCGATGAGGTCAAGACCGACCACTTTGAGTGTGGTTTGCCCCCCAGTAGTGAAGTGCCAATGAAGGCAAACTTTAACTATTTTATCTTTGCCATCGCCTTTATCGTTTTCGATATGGCAGGTCTCTTTTTCAGTCTCTTTGTATTTGCCGACAACCCCAACGCCCTCAAATGGGGAATTGGATTTGGACTTCTCCTCTTTTTGGCGTTGATGATTTCGATGAAGGAGTATCGGAATGTTAAAATTTCTTGATTTTTTCAACTATGCCCGGAGTAAATCTCCGTGGATTGTCCACTTCTGTAGCGGGTGTTGCTCTCTGGAAATGTTGGCAGCGATGGGTCCCCGGTATGACTGGGAGCGGTATGGGTATATTATGACCCCTACCCCCCGGCAAGCCGATATTATCTTTATTACCGGATTGGTGAGTAAAAAGATTCTTCCGGCACTTTTGAGAACCTACGCCCAGATGCCGGAGCCCCGGTATGTGGTAGCGATTGGGGCGTGTGCCTATGATGGTGGACCCTACAATGACTCCCCTTCAGTAATTAAAAATATGACCGAAATTTTGCCAGCCGATATTTTTGTAGCCGGATGTCCCCCCCGCCCCGAAGCAATTATTGCCGGATTGGAGGAGTTGAAGGAGAAGATTAAACGGGGAGAGCCTTCCGCCTCTTCCCAAGGGGGACTCTGGAAAGAGATGAAATTTTAAAGGGAGTGGTATGGAGAGATTAAAAGAAGTGCTAAATCAATTCGATTTGGAGTATCTGGAGGAGTATAAACCGACTTGGCTCAAAGCCAAATTGAAAAGAAAAGAAGACCTTTTACCGGTGGTTCGGGCTCTGATTGAGGAGGGGGTAAAAAGTTGCTCCACCGTCTCCCCCACCGATTTTATTGACGAAAACCGAATGGAGATTAACTATTTTCTGGAGGATTTGAATACCAAACGGAATGTCTGGTTAAAAGTGGATATTCCCCGGGAGTTGGAGGAGTGTAAAATCGACTCCATCACCCCATTAATGCCCAGTGCCAATTGGCACGAACTGGAAGCCTACTCCACCTTTGGGGTTAAATTTGAAGGACACCCCCGGCTACGCTATTTCCTTATCAGTGCCGACTATTACGGCAAATTTCCATTCCGGAAAGATTTCGATTGGGAAGAGCACGAAAAGAATGTAATTGAGAATGTAAACAAAATTTCCGAAGAATTCTTTGAAGAATATGAAGAGAATGAAGAAAAAATCGGACACGAGGGGAGTAAAACCGTTCTCCACTGGGGACCAACCCACCCGGCGTCTGGGCCAATCCGGTTGAAGGTTTACACCAACGGGGAAATTATTGAAAAAGTAGACCCCGATATTGGGTATGTTTGGCGGGCTCTGGAAAAATTGGCGGAGCGGAAAGATTTTATCGGAACCATTGTGGCGGTAGAGCGGGTCTGCTTTATGGATAACACCAACCCGATGATTTGCTACTCCCAAGCGGTGGAGGAGATTGCCGGCAAAGAGATTACCCCCTTTGCCAAATTTATGCGGGTAATTTTGGGAGAGTTGGGACGGACTGCCTCCCATCTGGTAAGTTTGGGAGGATTTTTCGGAACAATGGGACTCCACACCTTTATGATGTGGTGTCTTGATGTCCGGGAGTATTTCCTTGACGCTCTGGAAGATTATAGTGGTGCCCGGATTGCCACCGCCTGTATTGAACCGGGGGGAGTCCGGTATCCTATGCCCGATGGGTGGTTCGACTCTGTCCGAAAGGCGATTAAAAAATTTGAAGAGTCCCGGGAAGAGATTGAAGATATCTTCTTGAAAAACCCCTTAATGGAGACCCGTGCCCGGGGAAATGGGGTCTTTACTAAAGATGATGTGGACACCTACTATCTGGCGGGACCAATTGCCCGGGCAACCGGGAAAAAGATTGATGTCCGACTTGATGAACCTTACGCCGGATATGGGGAGTTGGAGTTCGATTATGTAGGGTGTGAAAATGGGGACGCCCGGGACCGGCTTTTGATTATCTTCAAAGAGATTGCCCAATCTATCGATTTAATGAAACAGGCGATGGCACATATTGAAGAGGGGATTTTGAAAGAGGAGATGAACCCCAAAAAAGACCATCTGATTAGAATGCCCCGGCGGATGCCGGCGGGGGAAGCGGTAAGTCGGGTAGAATGGGCACGGGGAGAGATGTTGATGCATCTGGTAACTATGCCCAAATCTTCCAATCCTTACCGGTTGAAAATTAAAGCCCCCAGTGTAAACCACACAATGGTTTTGGACAAACTTTTGAGAGGAAAAACCTTGTCAGATATCCCACTTCTCTATGGGAGTATGCATATCTGTCAAGGTGATTTAGATAGATAAAGGAGTTGGGTATGAGTGTAGGGCAGTATCTTTTCTATATTTTGGTTTTCCCCGGCTTGGCGTTTCTTCTTTTCTGGACTTTTTTTGTCTTCTATTTTTCCCGGAAGACTTTGGCTTATATCCACAAACGGGTGGGACCCCACTACAATGGAAAATGGGGGTCAATGCAGACCGTTTATGATGTTTTTAAACTTTTGACCAAAGAGAATATTACCCCCAAAAGTGCCGACCCTTATCTTTTCAATATTATGCCTATTTTGACCCCAATTGTGGCGGCACTTCCAGTAATTTTAATCCCGTGGAGTCCCCTTATCAATAATGGACACGGAATTTTGGATACCGATTATGGGGTATTGGGACTGGTTGTCTTAATTGGGGTTGAACCCTTTCTTCTCTTTTTAACCGGATTCGGCTCCCACAATAAATACTCCTTCTTGGGAGGTATGAGGGTTTTGGCTCAAATGCTCTCAATGGAAATTCCTTTCTTCCTTTCCGCCCTCTCCCCTGCCCTTCTCTTTGGGACTATGAATCTGTATGAAATTATGTATCACAACACTTGGCTCACCACTCTAATTCTCCTCCCCGGGGCAATTATCTATTTAATTGCAATGTTGGGGATTTTGGAACAACCCCCCTTCAACATTCCCGAAGCAGAGCAGGAGATTGTTTACGGATTCTATACCGAATATGCGGGAACCAACTATACCCTTTTGAAATTTGCAGAATTTACAGAAATGTTGGTAGTAAGTGCCAGTGCCGTTGTGCTCTTTTTCGGCGGATATAGGGGACTCTTTTTCGATAGTTTCCTTTGGCTCTTTTTGAAAATTGTAGTAATTGCGATTATTATGATTGGGATTCGGGCAGCCAACCCCCGGTTGAGATTGGACCAAATGCTCAAATTCTGTTGGAGTGTTTTAACTCCTCTGGCGGTGCTCAATTTGGCGTGGGTTCTCTTTGCCCGACTCTACATTTTAGGAGGTTGAGATGTTTTTTGAAATAGCGGAAAAAGTGGTAAGAGTTTTAAAAGCGGTAACTGAACCCCGGGTAGCGGTAGACCATGTGGAAAAAAATCCTGCCCACTTTTCCCCTATTTTCCGGGGGAAACACCGGATTTTTTACGAAACCTGCACCGGGTGTGATGCGTGCCGGAAAATCTGCCCGGTTGATGCAATTGTAATGAAACCACTACCTTTGAAACGCCCCAATAAAATTCCGGAAGTAAACTTGGGGATTTGTATTTTTTGCGGACTTTGTGAAGATGTCTGCCCCACCAAACCCAAATCAATTATCCTCTCCGGGGGAGATTACTATATGCCCACCGGGGGAACCCAAAAGGATATTGACCAATTTTGGGTTCGGGTTGAGGTGCCGGAGGAGTGGATAGAGCAGAAAAAACGGGAAGAGGAGGAGAAAGCCCGGAAACGGCGGGAAATGATGGCAAAAAAGAAGGCGGGGGCGAAACCTGCAACCGGAGCGAAACCTGCAACCGGGGCAAAACCTGCAACCGCGGCAAAACCTGCACCGGACGCCAAACCGGAGGAAGTAACACCCAAAGCCCCCTCTGCCGGAGCCCAAAACCAAAATTCCAAACCGGCAAGTGGCGGAGAAAAGGGGACTCCTTCTCCCATTTCAAAACCGGAAAAAGCTTCTACCTCCGCCCAACCGGTTGAAAAAATAGAAAAAAATAGCCCTACTCCCAACGGGGTAGAGCAAAGAGAAAAAGGGGAAAAAATTACCCCAAAAACTGAACAAAATTTGGAAAACTCTTCCGTTGCCGGAGAGACTACTTCCACCTCTCCCCGGGAGGAGAAACCTATTTCAAAGGGTGAAAACCCTCAACCTACCTCCACTCTTGGAGAGGAAAAGGGGAATACCCCCTCCCAAAAACCGGAAAGTGGAGTAAATTTGGGTGAAAAGGGTCAACAATGATAATGGTAAAAATTATCCTTTTGGCAATGGTAATAATTCTGGCGGCAATGGCACTACTTCAAAAGAAGACCGTGCCTTCTGTTATCTCATTTGTAATGATGATGTTCTTATTGGGTATCTATTACCTTTTAATGGACGAAAAACTTTTGGGACTTTTCCAAATTTTTGTCTATACCGGAGGGATTGTGGTTTTAACCCTCTTTGGTGTAACCGTAATTGGAGCCAAATATCCGGAAATTACCAATCGCCCTTGGGCAATTGTAATTATTCTGATTGTAACTATCGGATTCTTGATTGTGCCGTTCCTAATTCCGTCTATGGCACCGGCAGAAAAAGCTATTCCAGCCTCTGAACAGGTAAAAGTGTTTACTGATAGATATGCAGAATTGGTAATCTTTTTGGGGGTTGTAGCGTCCAGTATCCTCTACGGAGGAATTAGAATGCTCCACACCCTCAAACACGAAAAGGAATAGGCGATGGTTGGATTCTATATGGACGCATTTTTTGCAATTGTTCTATTTTCAATCGGAATGATTGGGGTTACCAGTAAAGCCGATTTTCTCAAAATCTTCTTCTCTTTGGAGATGTTATTAAATGCGGTAATTTTGATTTTGGCAAGTGCGGCTTACCATTTGGGATTGACCCGGGGGTTGGCAATTGCCTATGTAATTATTGTAATTGCAACCCTTGAAGCAGCCGCAGGGATTTTAATCTTTATCCTTTCTTACCGGAAAACCAAAGAGATTATCCCAGATAAAATGAATAAGGCGGTGGACGATGATTTATGAGATTGGCTCAATCGGAAATATAGGGGTAAAAACCCTTTTAATCGCCCCATATCTGGGGTCTGTGTTGGCTTATATTTTGGGAAAAGCCAAAAGGGAGTTGGCTTTTTGGGTGGCGGAAATAGTTGGTGCATTGCTCTTTTTGGCATCTATTTATCTCTTTATCAGTTTTGAAAAACCGATAGATATTACCCTCAACTGGATAAATTATGGGGATATCCATCTCCCATTCCGGATTTATATCGACCATCTCTCCATTGTAATGCTTCTAATTGCCACCGGATTGGGATTTGCCGATATCCACTTTGCCCACGACTATATGGGTGATGATCCAGACCAACCCCGATACTATGCCAAAGTTCTCTTCTTTATCGGGGGTATGATTCTGTTGGTAATTACCAAAGATTTGATTGGAGCTTTCATCGGTTGGGAGTTTATGGGACTTGCCAGTTACGCCCTTATCAGTTTCTGGTATTACAAACACTCCGCCGCCTCCGCCGGTATGCAAGCCTTCCTCTACACCCGGTTGGGGGATATTTTCATTTTGGCGGCAATTGCCCTTCTCTACTTCTATGCCGGAACCATTGACCTGATTAAACTCAATGAAATGGCAAATAGTGGAGAGTTGAATAAAACTCTGGCACTGGTAACTGCCCTCTTTATCTTTATGGGGGCTATCGGAAAATCTGGACAATTCCCCCTCTATCCGTGGTTAATGAACGCAATGGAAGGTCCTACCACTGTTTCCGCCCTTATCCACGGGGCAACTATGGTTAATAGTGGGATTTATATTGTGGCTCGGCTCTTCGATTTCTATCACTACACCGACGCCCTCTTTATTGTTGCCAATGTGGCGGCGTTGAGTGCCTTTATCGGCTCCACCAGTGCACTGGTGCAAAAAGAGATTAAAAAGATTTTGGCTTACTCCACAATGTCCCACCTCTCAATCGCCTTTGTGGGATTGGGGGTAGGAAGTTTGGCAGCCGGTATGCTCCATTTGGTCAACCACGCAATTTTTAAAGCCCTCCTCTTTTTGAGTGCCGGGGCGGTAATTTACCTTGCCCACCATGTAAAAGATGCGTGGAAATTGGGAGGTTTGTGGAAAACTGCTCCATTTGTGGCTATCTTTATGGCTATGGGGTCCTTGAGTCTTGCTGGGGTGCCTCCATTTAGTGGATTTTTCTCCAAAGAGATGGTTGTCGCCTCTGCGTGGGAGTGGGGAAATGGATTTACCGCAATTTTTGTAACCATTGCTGCCCTCCTCTCCATCGCTTACATTACTCGACTCTGGGTTCTTATCTTCTTGGGTGAACCCCGCCACGAATCTGAGCACGACCACGCTATCCACGGGGCTTCCACCTTCTGGATGCGATTACCTTTGGGGATTTTGGCGTTTGTAACTTTGGCTATCTCCCTCTTCCAATCTGATATTGTCCACTATATTGTTGGAAAAGAGGTGGAGGAACCCCATGTAGCTTGGCTCACCGCCTTTATGTTGAGTGGTATGGCAATTCTCTTTGCTATCGTGGTTTGGCTCTATGTAAAAAAATTGGATTTACTCCAAAAAATTGCTTCCCATCAATTTATGAAAACAATCCACAATATTCTTTTCAATGGCTACTATATGGAGGCAATGATTACTTGGATTTCCAAAAATATTATTGTCAATTCAATCGCCCGGGGATTCAGATGGTTTGATACCTTTGTAATTGATTGGCTTGTAAATGCCACCGTTCCAATGACCCGGGCTTTTTACCGATTCTTCAAAAAAGGACACTCTGGAGAGATTGGTGGATATATCGGACAGATGGTAATTGGGATAGCAATTATCGTAATTGCCATCTTAACAATTGTAAAGGGGCTCTAAAATGGAATTGTTGGTAATATTTGGACCGATTTTCTTCTCCTTTTTTGTCTATTTCATTTTCCGGAATAGTCCGGAAACTACAAAGTATGTGGCATTGGGGTGGTTTGTTGTCCTCTTTTTCCTCTCCCTCAACTGGTATCACCAGTTACCACCGGAGGGGTATATGGTTTTGGGGAAATATTTGAGTGTCCCCCAATTTGGATTTGAACTGACTATCAAAATGGACGCCTTGAGCGTTGCAATGTTAATTTTAACCTCCGCCCTTCTGGTTTTGGTGGTCTTAACCTCTTGGGAGGAGAAGGAGCAACATATCTATATGTCCCTTCTGATAATGTTCAGTGGACCTATTTTTGGGGTCTTTATGACCACCAATATCCTCTGGTTTTTCATTTTCTGGGAATTGACTCTGGTTCCAATGCTATTTTTAGTAGGGTATTGGGGAGCGGAAGAGCGGATTTACGCGGCTATTAAATTTTTCCTCTATACCCACGTTTTTGCAATGTTTATGTTTGTTGCCTTCTTTATGATTTTCCGGCAAACTGGAGTTTGGGACTTCTCCGATTTGGCAGGAAAAGAGAATCTCTTTAAAACCCCTTTCCTGATTTGGTGGTTGATGTTTTTGGGATTTGCGGCAAAATTGCCGGTATTCCCTTTCCACACTTGGTTACCCGATGCCCACGTGCAAGCTCCCAGTAGCATCTCAGTTCTCTTGGCAGGGGTGCTTTTGAAAATGGGGGCTTACGGATTGATTCGATTTACCGTTGAATTGATGCCGGAAACCACCAAACATTTTGCAATGGTAATGTTGATTATCGGAATTATTACTACTCTTTTTGCCGGATTTTTGGCAATTTACGAACGGCACATTAAAAAAATGGTTGCCTACTCCTCCATCTCCCATATGGGTATGGTGGTGGTGGCAATTTCAACCGTTACCTACGACGGGTTGTCCGCCTCCCTTTATGAAATGATTGGACACGCTTTGGTAATTTCACCTCTCTTCTTAATTGCCGGGTGGCTCCACCACAAAACCCACACTTGGTATATGGACGAAATGGGGGGAATTATGAAAAAAGCTCCTTTCGTCTCTGCCATTTTTATCCTTGCCGGTATGGCGGCGTTGGGACTTCCCGGAACTATGGGCTTTATCGGGGAGCTTACTATCACCATTTCTGCCGTTAAAGCTTATGGATGGTGGGTCGCCATTGTGGCAGTGGCAGGACTTATCAGTGCCGGTTACATCATCTGGGCAGTTCGCCGGGCTATCCACGGACCTATGAGTCCATTGGTAGAGCGGACAACCTTTACAATGTCTTTCCCAGAAAAATTGGCTTTGGCTATCTATGCCATTTTGATTGTTTACTTTGGGGTAAATCCCCAACCTATCTTCAATTTGGCAAATCAAGCATTTGCATTCCTTGGAGGTAACTGATGAGCTTTGTAGTATTGGTTTTGGCGGGTTTAATAGTTCCACTCTTTTATCGACAGAATATTCAAGTGGCAAAGGGAATTGCGGTATTTGCCTTTGGGGCAGCGGCATTCCTAATTTTCAATGGACATAGTCTTGCGGATTATTTGGACTATTTCTCAATTACCCCCTCCATCAAATTGATGGAGTTTGTCCTTCTTTTGACTTTGGCGGCGGTCTCCCTCTCTCTGACCGGATTTGAGAGACCTTTAATTTCCCAAATGCTATTCCTCTCCGCCGTCAGTTTGGGACTTTTGGAGACCAATAACCTCTTTATCTTTATTGTTCTCTTTGAAGCAGTGGCAATTATCTCCTATATTTTGGTCTCCAATATCCGAAATTACTACAATGCGGAAGGGGCGATTAAAGCCTTTATTGCCGGGGCGGTCGCCAGTGGAATTATTCTCTTTGGACTTGCCCTCTTCTCCTTTGTAACCCCCAGTTTCGAATATAATCAAATTAGAGTAGAAGGGAAATTTACCCTTATTGCCGTTGCCATTATGTTGGCAGGGATTTTTTACAAATTGACCATTGTTCCAATGCACGGGTGGGCAGCTGACGCCTATGCCCAAGTTAACCATGTTGCCGCTGCTATTTTGAGTGGGGTAATTAAAAGTGTGGTAATGTTGGCAACCTTCAACGCCTTCCACCGATTTTTGGAGTTTTACCCTGCGATGGCGGTAATTATCTTCAGTTTCTTTGCAATTTTGACAATGACTTTAGCCAACTTTATGGCTCTTTGGCAAAAAAGAATCTCCAAAATGTTGGCTTACTCCTCCATTGCCCATAGTGGGTATGCTCTAATCCCATTTGCAGCAATTTCCAGTAAATTTGCCTATCCCGGAATTCTCTACTATGCAATTGCCTATATCTTTATGCAAACCGCCGTCTTTTTGATGCTCAATGAACTCCGGGTTCGGGCGGGGATTAAATATATCTCCCATTTGAAAGGATTGGGTAAACGGAGTCCACTGGTGGCACTCCTCTTTACCATTCAAATTTTCTCTTTGGCAGGTATTCCACTCCTTGCCGGATTTATGAGTAAAGCTGCTGCCTTCTACGCCGGGGTAGATGCGGGACTCTGGTGGTTGGTATTGATTGCCCTCCTCAACTCCGCGTTGGCAGTAGGGTATTATGTAATTCTGATTAAAAATATCTATCTTGATGAGCCAGAAGAGAGCTCCACAATTGAAATTTCCTATGGAGCATTGATTGGACAACTTCTCCTTTTGGGGGGAACCCTCTATTTCGGTATTATCGCTTCCAATATCTTTACTTCCACTATGGGGTAATTTCCCTCTTTTCTTTTCTATTTTTTCTTTTACTCAAATGCCAGTAATTGGAACTTCCAAATTCAAATTGGAATATCCAAAATGATAAAAACGGATTTATTCTATTGCTTTAGCGGAAAGTAAACATTCCGGTTTTTTTCAGCTTAAGAATTTTGTAAGAAAAAAAGAGAAGGAAAGAGAGAGAGAAAACAAGATTTCTATTCCAAAAAACCTTCTCCATTTATAAATTCATATATTGAATAATTTTCCACAATCTTTTTACCATAGGTGGAAAGAAAAGGTTTCAATCGGGAGTAGGGAACCAAAATTGAAAACGAACCGGTAGCCCCCGGTGCCACATCATATTTATCAAAGAGGAAAAGAACCCCTTTTTCACTCAAGTAGAAACCGGGTTTATATTTGGGGTTAAAGAAATCTTTTTTCCAACTGATTTTTTGTCGCCAATCGTGGAGGAGTATCAATTTTTTCAGTCGATAAAGTTCAGAAGTTTTGAAAAAGTCTGAAAATGAAATTGCCTTTTCACTCTTCATATCCACCACTAAACTCCAATAACTATCATTTCCGTGGGCACCTCCGGTATAGGTGTAGACATAATAGGCGACGGAAAGGAAACGATTATTAATCAGAGAGAGTCGGTATTCATCGCTAAAATCAAATTTGGGTAGATTTTTATCTACATCTGTCCAATCTATATCCATCTCCTTTTCTGCCACTTTAAAGATAAAACCCCTCAAAATTTTATTTGCCAACTTCTCTTTTTTCAGACTCCACCCTTTTACTTTGGTCACTTGGGGAAAACAGATGGAAATATCTTCCCGACTGGGTTTGTAACTGGGAATTATTTTAGCTATTTGGGCTTTGGAAAGGCAGATATCTATCACTCCGAAACTCCATAAAAGACCTGCCCCCAAAAGGGTTCCTGCCACAATTTTTTTCATTTTTTCTCCTTTTTGTTGATTTTAACCATTTTCCCTAAAACTTTTACTATCCCCCATAAACTTCCAACTCCATAACTGAAATGGAGTGTCAAAAAAGCCCAAAGTTGATGGAAAAAGGTAGTCCCTTTTTTAATTTGCCAACTCCGAAAAGAGATAAGAAGGAGATAAATTCCACCCACCCCCACAAAAATAAAAAAGACCGGGGGATAAAAGGGGGTCAAAATAAGGGAAAGAAAGAGGGTAGCTACAAATCCCAAAGGGACGAAATGGCGGAGGGAAAGGGATTTGAGGTTTCCAGTATAGTAGGGGGTTAAAATATTCCAGTATCCATTTAAAAAGTTGTTTTTGGCAAAGGCTTTAAAAGTTGTTCGGGGAAAATACCCAATCTCAATTTGGGGAATAAGGTAAATTTTTCCCCCATTTCTAATAATTCTTTTGTTTAATTCTATATCTTGATTCCTCACCAATTTGGGATTATAGAGTCCAATTTTTTCCAGTAACTCTTTTTTGTAGCACCCAAATGGGACGGTATCTACTGGACGGATTTTCAAATCGGAAATAGTCCGGAAACTGGAACCTACCCCCAATTTATCATTCAGGGTATTGGCAATGGCAACGGCAGTAGGGCTCTTTTCTGCCAGTTGGGTTACAACCCTCCCTCCAACATTATCTGCCCCCAATTGTTGATGATATTTCACCAATTGGGCAATATAATCGGGAGGATAAATTGAGTGGGCGTCGACTCTAACAATATACTCTCCCCGGGCTTTTTTTATTCCTATATTCATTGCAATTGGCACAATTTTGTGGGGATTCTCCAAAAGATGGATAAAAGGATATCTTTTTTGATACTCCTTTACAATCTCCCGGGTTCTATCCCGACTGCCCCCATCTACAATTAAAATTTCCATCTCCTCCGGAGAGAGGGAAGTCTCCAAAAGGGACTCCAATGCTCTTCCGATAAATTTTTCTTCATTGAGGGTAGGCATAATTACAGAAATTTTCGGCATTGCTCTAAAACCTTTTCTACTGGAAGTTGGCTCAAACAGAGGTATTCTTGACACCCCAACTTATCTGTAGAGGGGTCGAAACAGGGACGACACTGGAGGGGTAAATAGACCGGTAAATTATTGGGGCGGTATCCTCCAGTTTCCAAATGGTTTGTCATACCGAAAATAGTAACACAATTGGTTTTTACCCCATACCCAATTTGGGCAATTCCATTATCATTGGCAACCACCAAATCCAGTCGGGCTATCAGACCGGGAAGGTCTTCCAATCCTATTTTTACAATCTCCCCCACCCCTTGAAACTCCTTTTCCAACTCTACCTCATCGGGACCAATAAAAATCAATTTGTTTCCATCTATTTTTTCAATTAATTCCCGGAATTTTTTCCATCGTTTAAATTTCTGTTTACTCCCACTCCCTACTCCAAAACCAATATTTTTCACCCCCTTTTTCAAATAGTGGGCTATCCTCTCCCGGGGAGAAATATAGAGATAAGGTTCTTTGGTTGTTTCCTTCAAAAGGGGTTCGGCAATTTTTAAATTTACTTCAATCCTATGGAGATTGGGGATTTGCCTCCCCCCAAAACTCTTTTTTACCCCCAAAATTTTTCCCAACCAGTGGATTTTAGTGGGAGAAATACCTGCACTTCCAACCAAATAATCGAATCTTCTCCAAAATTTACCCAACTCCCACCACCTTTTGACTACCCATATCTTTTCCAAAAACTCCGCTCCCCGGAGAAGAGGGGTGTAATTGGAGGTTAAAATTAACTCTACTTTATGTCCACTCAAATGGAGGGAGCGGAGGGTAGGGGTTAGTAGAATCAAATCCCCCATCCCCCACGAATGGAATACTCCTATCCTTGCCATTGGTTCCTTTCCCGTGTCTATATTTTCACCGGTTAAATTCTACTGGAAAGTCTCTTCTAAAATTTTATCGGGATAGGGGAGGGGAAGAGAGATGTTGAATAACTTTCCGAACTTCCCATCGGCGGAGGTAAGGGGTATGGAACCGGAGGAGGAATTGGTTTGATTGGAAAAGGAAAGCGTCTCCATAATCCAATAGATTAGATGGGGCGGAGG
>PUXY01000100.1 GCA_009659955.1 Campylobacterota bacterium
TCCAATGGAGCCGTAGTTCAGTTGGTTAGAATGCCGGCCTGTCACGCCGGAGGTCGCGGGTTCGAGTCCCGTCGGCTCCGCCATTTAAAATTAAAAATTCTAGTTTCGTTAACATCACAATAAAGATTCCTCTATTTACTTTCACTCTATTTCCTTCCAATAAAAATAAAAAATTTAAAAAATTTTTTGCTCTATAACATTAAACATGTGTTAAAATCTTTATTTTACTTTAATTTTTGTCTTGTTAAGGATTAAAATGGGTATCAAAAACGACCGATGGATAATTGAAATGGCGACAAAATATAAAATGATTGAGCCCTTTGAACCCCGACAGGTGAGGGCGGGGAAAATCAGTTACGGGGTCAGTAGTTATGGCTACGATTTCCGGGTTGGGAATAAGTTTATGATTTTCAGTAACCTCAACCACACCATTGTAGATCCAAAAAATTTCTCCCAAGAGAATGTGGTGGAGATTGAAGGGGATTACTGCATTATCCCCCCCAACTCCTTTGCCCTTGCCCACTCTGTGGAGTATTTCCGAATGCCCCGCGATGTTTTGGGCATCTGTCTGGGTAAATCCACCTACGCCCGGTGTGGGATAATTGTCAATATTACCCCAATTGAACCGGAGTGGGAGGGGCATATCACCGTTGAAATTAGTAACACCACCCCCCTTCCGGCAAAAATTTACGCCAATGAGGGAATTGCCCAACTTCTCTTCATCGGAGCCGATGAGGTTTGTCAAATCAGTTACAAGGATAAAAAGGGGAAATATCAGGGACAAACCGGCATCTCCCTCCCCCGGATTGAGCCGGAAAAGGAGTAAAAAATGAAGTTGGTGGTAGCTTTAGACCTCCCCTCCCGCCGGGAGAATCTCCAACTGGCGGAGAAATTGAAGGAGTTTGCCCCGGAAATTTGGTTAAAAGTGGGATTTAGAAGTTTTATCCGGGACGGACTCCCCTTTTTGGAGGAGTTGAAGAAGATGGGATTTCCCCTCTTTCTGGATTTGAAACTTTACGATATTCCCAATACTTTGGCAACCGCCGGGGAGGAGATTGGAAAATTGGGTGTAGAGATGTTCAATATCCATCTGTCGGCGGGACGGAGGGGGATTGAAACTTTAATGGAGAGATTGGAAAAACTCCCCAATCGCCCACTGGTTTTGGGGGTAACCATTTTGACCTCCTTCTCCCCGGAGGAGGTGGAGGAGATTTATGGGGCTCCACTGGAGGAGAAGGCTCTCCAGTTGGCAAAAATGGGATATTCCGCCGGAATTGATGGGGTGGTTTGTAGTGTCTGGGAGAGCCGGAAAATTAAAGAAGCCACCTCCCCCAATTTCCTCACTTTGACCCCCGGTATCCGCCCAGTTTCCACCTCCACCGACGACCAGAAAAGGGTTGCCACTCCCCTTGAAGCCCGCCGGGAGTTGGTCGATTTTATTGTGGTGGGGCGTCCCATCTACACCTCTCCAACTCCGGAAAAGGTGGTAAAGGGGATTTTGAAAGAGATAAATGGGATATAATCCTGTCCAAAAAGTGAAAGGAGTGGGGTGTGCCAATTTGCAAAACCCTCTGTATTTCCAAAAAACCGGAAAAATATAACCGGCTCTTTTTCGGAGATTATGGCAATTTCCAAAGGATTGACAAAATTTCTTACCCCATCTTTAGAACCCTTGCCGAAAGGTCAGAGGGGAATACTTGGTTTATGAATGAGATAGATTACACCAAAGATAAAAAAGGGGTGGAAAAATTGGATAGTGTGGCAAAGAGAATGTTCCACCTCAATATCCTCTATCAAAACAATATGGACTCTTTGGTGCCCAATACCTTTGGACTTCTCTCCGATATTGCCACCGATACTTGGTTGAGTTACCTCTACTCCCGGATTGCCACCGAAGAGCAAATCCACTGCCTCCGGGAGGAGGACGAAATTTTAACCTCCACCGGGTGGAAAAAATTGAAACATTTGACCCCGGAGGATAAAGTAGCCAATTGGTGGAAAAAAGAGGGAGAAAAAGTGGGAGAAATTACCTTTGAAAAACCCATTTCCATTCAACGGCAACCCTTTACTGGCGACTTAATCCGATGGAAGAATGGAAATTTTACCTATATCGTAACTCCCAAACATCGGGTAATTGCCTATAAATTGGAGGAGAATGGAAAAGTCCAATGGGAGACGCAACAAGCCTTCCGTGCCGACTTGAACGGCTACTATCTCCCCCTTGCCGGGTGGAAGGAGAAGGGAAGAAAGAGGAGCTTAACTCCTTTGGAGAGATTGAAAATTCTCTTTTTCCTAAAAGGGGAGCCTCTTCCAGAAAAACAGAGCTACAGAATCCAGTTGGAGGGGGAAAAGAGTGGAGAGTTGAAAACAATTTTGGAAATGTTGCAAATCCCCTACTCTTCAACTGAAGAGGGGGGAAAGAGGGTTTTCACCTTTACCTTTACCCAACCTTTGGAAAAAGGACTCAACTGGATTGATTTGGAAGAGGTAACGGGAGAGTGGGGAAGGGAGTTTTTCCACGAAATGAAAAAATGGGAAAATTTTGGAGAAATAAGAGAAGAGTATTTCCGATATGAAGGTGAAAATTTGGAGAGTGGGGAAAAGTTAATTGCCCTTGCCCTCCTCTCCAACTATTTCCCCCAAGTGGAGGAGAGACCTCTCCCCAAAGATACCCCCAAAAAGGGATATAGGAGAAGTTTACAGAGGGGGTGGGAAGGGAGATGGAAACTCCTTTTTACCCCTTCCCCAACCCAATCGGGAGGGGAACTGGAGAAAGATACTCTCCCTTTTATAGGAAATATTGTAGGGGTAGAGGTTCCCTCCACCTATATTGTGGTTCGATTTGATGGGAGACAGGTTGCAGTTACCGGTAATAGTCTCTCCTATTCCAATGGACTTTTTCAAGTATTTGGGGAAAAAGTTGGGGAAATGTTGGATTATGTCTATGAAGATGAGATTCTCCAAAAGAGGACTGAAAAGGAGATTGAGAGTGCCAACAAATTTATCCAATTGGTTTTGAAAGAGGAGCGGGAAGATGATGTTGGAAAAATGGCAGTAATTGAGCTTCTCCTCCGAACCTACTTTTTGGAAGGAATTAAATTTCCATTCAGTTTTTTTGTAACTTGGACTATCAATAAAGCCTATGGAAACGCGATTCAGGGATTCAGTCAAGCCCTCAAATTGATAGCGTGGGACGAAATGACAATCCACACCACCACCGGGCAGAATGTCCTAAAAATTTTAATGTCAGATTCGGAACAAGGCTTTCTCCATCTCAAGGAGAAGATTGAAAAAATGGCTTATCAAATGGCAGAAGAGACCGCCCAATTGGAGTTTGAATGGAACCGATATCTCCAAAAAGAGGGTCCAATTCCCGGCTACACCCAACAGATTGGAGAGCACTTTATTAAATATTGGACTGACTATCGGTTGAAGATGTTGGGACTCCA
>PUXY01000101.1 GCA_009659955.1 Campylobacterota bacterium
GGGGGTGGAGGGAGTATTTCTATAGGTGGTAATCCCTCCTTGTTGGGGGAAACCATTTTTTCTTTCCCACTTTTGAGGGGGGGAGATAGTTTCAACCTGCACCCGGGGAATTGAGAGGGGGGGGCGGGGATTGGCTTTTGGTTGGGGAGTAGAGGAAGGGATAACCGGAGAGGGAACCCTTCCGGTGAGGGTGGAAATAGGTTGTTGGACAACCCTTTCTTGAACTTGAACCCTCCTTTGGGGGGAAGGGGAGTGGGTAACAGAAGTTGTGGCAGGAGGGGGTTGTTTTTCTTTTCCACTCTCCTTTTTCCATTGGGTAGGATAGGCTTCGCCTGTAAACATATGCCATAACTTTTCCCGGCTTAATCGGAGTTTTCTTTCCCTTTGTTTTGGTGAAGAGGTGTGGGGGGTGCCGGTAAAAGGGGAAGAGATATGGGGGCTTCCCCCCGGCACCAATTGGGGTTTTACAATTGTATTTTCTTTCAATACCACCTCTTTTTCCCGAAGGGGGCTTCCCTTTTGGGTGCCCATCTCCTCAACTTGGGGAACACTCATACTATGGGGTTCACCCCTCTCACGCACCTTTCCCAAATTGGGAGTAGAAGAGGTATATTCGGTGGAGACTTCAGGATAGAAGGTGTGGTAAAACTCCCTTTTGTTAACCAGATGTCGGTTTAAATAGTTTTGGGTGTAATTGAGAATTTCTCGGATTTTTTTGGGAATAGGTTTTTTTGGGAGGGTATATTTATCATCACTCCCATAAAGTGGTATTGAGGTAAAAGTGCCCCCCAATGTCCCCATTACAAAAAGGGAAAAAAGATACTCCTTTTTTGCCATCGGTTGCCTTTTGAGAGGGATTGAAATGGTTAGATAGTTTAGATTTTAACATATCTACCGAATTTTAGTTAAAATAGTTTTTATAAAATGGAGATTAAATGGAGTTTTATAAAGGGAAAAAATGCCCAAAGTGGTTTCCAAAAGTAAAAAATGGAAGATAAAAACACCTGAAGAGTTAAAAGAGGTCGCCCAATTTTTGATTGGAAAAGGTCCCCAGATTTATCTCCTATCGGGTCCGTTGGGGGCAGGAAAAACCAGACTTGTTCAAGAGATTGCTCTCCAGTTGGGAAATAGGGGAGAGCCGGCAACTTCCCCCACTTTCTCCCTCCAGAATGTCTATTCTACCACCCCCCCAATTTATCATTATGACCTCTATCAAAAAGGGGTAGACCATTTTTTGGAATTGGGATTATTGGAAGAGTTGGAGAAACCGGGATTCCATCTGATTGAATGGGGAGAATCATTGAAAAACCTTCTGGAAAAGTTGGGATTTAAATTTGGAGTGATACAAATTTCCTTTGGAGCCGATGAAAGGAGAGAAATAGAATGTCTGTATTGAGGGCTACCGATTTGAGGAAAAGCTTTAAAAAGACCCCTATTATAAAAGGGGTTTCGGTTGAGGTCCAAAGTAGAGAAGTGGTGGGGGTTCTGGGACCCAATGGAGCAGGAAAGACAACCACTTTCTATTTAATTTGCGGACTTTTAATCCCCGATAGCGGAAAAGTGGAATTAGATGGAGAAAATATTGCCCATCTCCCCCTCCATAAAAGGGCAAGAAAAGGAATAGGATACCTGCCCCAAGAGAGTTCAATCTTTAGAGACCTTTCAGTGGAAGATAACTTAAGAATTATCGCCCAATATCACTATGGAAAAGACCCCAAAAAAGAGAGGGAAGTTGTAGAAAATCTTTTGGAAAAGTTTAATATCGAAGCCATTCGTCGCCGGAAAGGGATAAATTTAAGTGGAGGGGAAAGGCGACGGGTGGAGATAGCCCGCTCACTGGTGCCCAACCCCCGGTTTCTTTTCCTTGATGAGCCCTTTGCCGGAGTTGACCCGGTCAATGTAAATGAGATTAAAGAGTTGATTCATTTTCTCAAAAAGGAGGATTTGGGAATAGTAATTACCGACCACAATGTCCGGGAAACCCTCTCTATTTGTGATAGGGCATATGTCCTAAAAAATGGGGAGATAATTACCCACGGCACTCCGGAGGAAATTGTCCAAAACCCCGAAGTGCGGAAATTCTATTTGGGAGAGGATTTTACCCTTTAATTGGAAGCTTCCAATCTTCCAACCCCTCTCTCCAATTAAAGAAACAACCATTAAAGGGGAAAAATTTTACTCTTTCCCCCCTTTTCCTTGTTGGAGACGAGCCCTTTTCCGTCGATGGGTAACAATGTAGGAGTGGATAAAGGCAATTCCCAAAAGAAGAAGCCCCAAAGTTCCGGTTACCATCTCCCCAATTTCAAAAAAGATTTTTAAAAGCATAATTGTGGCTAAAGTTCCAATGGCGTAGTGGGCTCCGTGCTCCAGATAGGGAAACTCCTCCAAAACCCCCTCTTCCACCATCCAGATGGTAAGACTCCGGACATAGAGGGCACCAATTCCCAACCCCAACATAATAATAAAGATATTGGAGGTGATGGCAAAGGCACCTATTACCCCATCAAAACTGAAACTGGCATCCAAAACTTCCAAATAGATAAGTCCCATCAATCCATTTTTAACTGAAAGGGTGGAAAAGTAGTGGTTGAGACTATGGAGAATTGAATAACTTAAAATTCCCAAAAAGTAGGCAATGGCAATTTGATAGGATTTGGAGTAATAGGTAATAATAATTCCGATAAGCATTGCCACCATCAAAGAGCTACTTTTGATAGAGCCCAACTTTTCCGCATATCTCTCCACTGGCTTTATCCAACGGATATGTTTTTCGCCAATTAAAAAATCGCTAAACACCATCCAGAGGAAAGCTCCCCCAAAGGCGTAAATCATCTTTTCCGAATGGAGAAGGGCTTGATGATACTGCTCCGGGTGATAGAGGGCTATTTTGATAGTTTCCACAACTCCCCAGTGGGCTACAATTGCTACAATCAAAATTGGAAAAAGGAACCGCATTCCAAAAACTGCAATAATAATTCCCCAAGTCAAAAATCTCCGTTGCCAGATTTTGTCCATATCTGCCAAAATTTTGGCATTTACCACCGCATTATCAAAACTTAAACTGACCTCCAAAAGGGCTAAAATGGTAATTAAATAGATACCTGCCCAGCCGTCGATAAAGAAACCGGCTCCAATTCCTACAAGAGCCAATAAAGTTGTAAATCCAAAATATTTCCACATTCTGCCCACTCCTTTTTGGGAAAATGGGTGAAATTATACCTATATATCGTGAAAATTTAGCCTCTTTGTGGGTAATAGAAGATAAAAAAGAGTGGACGGGAGGAAAAATCCAAAAAAGAAAAAGAGAAAGAAAAAGGGGAGAATTTCTCCCTTCTCTTTTTTACTCCCCTTTCAAAATCGCCCCGTGGCTGGCATTGGTTACCAGTTGCCGATACTGCTTGAGCCATCGGCTTTTGAGCTCTTTTTTG
>PUXY01000102.1 GCA_009659955.1 Campylobacterota bacterium
GAAACTGATTCCATCAAACTCCATATTGACCAAGTGGGCAAGTGGAGAGTTGGGGTCATCTCCTTCCCGGAGGTTGGCAGGATACCCTTCAGTGGCGGGGCGTCTTCCGGCACTGAACATTAATCCATTATTGGGTCCAAAGAAGTAGTTAAAGAAAGCCTGTTTCACCCGGAGATTGGTATCATCGGGGGTTTCGGAGGCAACCCAAGAGATATTTTGATAGGGGCTATACTGGAGTTGACTACTCATTCCATAAATATTATTTGCTTCCAGTTGTAAAGTGGCTTTCAGATTGTCGGAAGGTTTGGCAACTCCAGTCAATCGCACCCGGTTACTGAAAACGGTGTTGGTCAAAATATTTTTGGGGTCAGAACTGGTCTCATAATAGAGGTAATCGAAATTACTTTTTAAATCGTAAGACCAATAAATGTGGTCATTGGCAGCCACCGGGTTAATTTTCTCTTGGTTGGAAAGGGCTATTTTTTTGGTCTCTTCCACCTCTTTTTTCAATTCTGCTACAGAACCTCCAGCCACTGCTCCAGTTGCCCCACTACTCTTCAATTTGGATTTCAGTTGTTGAACTTCCGCTTTCAACTTCTGATTTTCTGCCTCTTTCTTTTTAAGCTCCTGCACCTGTTTCTGGAGTTGTTGAATAATTTTCATCTGCTCTTTGAGTTGTTGCTCCAATTTGGTGAGACTGGCACCAAACATCGGAGCGGTAGTTAGGGCTACCAGAGTCAAAATAGATAATTGCTTTTTCATTGCTACACCTCCTTAAAATATCGCTCAATATCGATAAATTATAACAAAAAAGAGCTCTACCCTTCCTCTCTCCAACTGAAATTTTAACACGCCCTTTCCAAAGGTTACAATTTTTTCAAAATTCCCTCAATCTCCCTTTTCCACTCCTCTTTAATAAAAACCCCCGATTTCCCTCCACTTTTATAGAGGAGTTGAATATTGGTAATTACCATTCCCCTCTCCACCGCCTTTGCCATATCGTAAATAGTTAAAAGGGTGGTAGAGACTGCCGTTATCGCCTCTATTTCGATACCTGTCTTCCAAGTTGTTACCGCCCCTGCTATTACCCGGAACCCCTTTTCTATCTCTTCAATCTCTATCTCTATCCCATCTATTGGAATAGGGTGACACATCGGAACTATCTCCCAACTCCGTTTTCCCCCCATTACTCCCCCTACAATTGCCGTTTGGAGAACCGCCCCTTTTTTAGTTTTACCTTCCAAAATTAACCGCTTGGTAGAAGGAGAGAGTTCAATTTCTCCCATCGCTACTGCTACTCTTTTGGTCAAAGGTTTGTCTGAAATATTTACAATTTTGGGATTACCTTTTTCATTTATATGAGTTAATTTCATTAATTTCCCCTTTTTTCTTATAATTTTATCAATAAGCCTACAATAAGGAGCCAAATACAATGAGAAAAGGAACAATTGTAATAACTCTGTTGGCAGTTATTAATGCTTTAGTAGCTGTTAAAATATTAACAGAGAGTGGAAAAAATGAGCATCATCAATCTCCCCCATCGATTTCGGAAAAAAGAACTACCAACCCCAAACCTTTGGTAAAAACCCTCCTTAAAAAATTTGGGGGGAATGTTGCCACTGGCATTCTCCAACCTCCCACCCCGATGGATAAAGTAGAAATGGAAACCAAAGAAGAGATGGGTCCCATCGAACGAATTGCCGAAAAAATGAAAAAAATTGCAATAAAAATCCCCCTAAAAAATCAGGAAAAATATAAAGTAGGTGTTTGGGGAGATACCTCTTATGTAGAAGTAGTTCAAATAGAAGATGGAAAAAAAGTGAGAGAGATTAACAAATTTGTAGATACCAAAAATATTTCAAAAGTTACCCCTCTCCCTCAGGAGGAGGCTACCTCATCTCCCCTCTCCCCTTCCCAAGTTAGAATTGCAAGCCGGGAGATTCCTGTCCCTATGTCCTCCAATCAATCGTCCAGCACAACTACTACAATCTCATCTTCCTCTTCCACTACAACCTCAATTCCCAAAAATTCAGTTCTCAATTCCATCAAGAGCCCTCCTTCTATCGATTCTCACTCCCCCAAATCACCCCATTCCGAGAGGAGCAACTCAAAATGAGGTGAAAAGGAGAAGTTACTCTCCGGTAAGTAGCTATAAGAAGTGTAAATATCCTCTATTACTTTTCTATTAATTTCCGCTTCTCCAGTATCGGTTTTTGTTAAAATAGAGTAAAAGGAATTGGTCTCCCTATAAGAGGAGTTGAAAATGGGTTACTCCAATTTGGGCACTCCCCCCCACTTTCCCCGGAAACTTTACCCAAGAAAATTGCAACTCTTTCCGGGAAATATCCATCTGGTAGGTCCGCCGGAAGTGGGAAAAAGTTGTTTAATTTTTTACTACCTAAAGGGGGAGTGGAAAGAAAAAAAATGGGTCTATATAGATACCCACCACCCCCGATATGTTTCCAATTGGAAAGAGATACCACGGGCGGAACTGGTAATAATAGACAACTATACTCCCTCAATCCAATTTCCCCTTACAATCCCCACAATTTTAATCTCCTCTCCCAATATTCCTACTCCTCCCCAATTTCGCCGGGTGGAAATAGGAGGGTTGGACTGGGACGAATTTCTCCATTTTTACACCCATTTGGGAAGCAAAAAAGAGCGTCTTCTGGGAAAATATCTCACAATTGGACTTTTACCGGGGGCAGTGGGATTGGACCTTTACCATTGGGAAAAATATCACTTCTGGCTCAGAGATAGACTCTCCCCCCATCGGGAACTATTGACCGCCATTTTCCGAAATGGAGGAAGCCGAACCAGTCTCTATCAACTCTATCTTCAATTGAAAAAGGAGATACCCATCTCCAAAGATACCGTTTATGGAGAAATAGAAAGATTGGAAGAAGAAGGGATTATTTACCCGGTTCCCAAATGGAACTCCCCCAACGCCCCCAAAAAATATTTTCTCTACACCCCCTCTTTTATCCGCCTGTCGGGAGGAAACTCTTTTCCCAATATTTTGGCTAATTTCTACTACCTCCACCGCCTAAAGGGAAAAGAGGTCTATTATCGGGAAGATTTAACCTTCTATCTTCCAGACCAAGCAAAAGGGGTAATTGTTACCTCCTTCCCCAATTGGAAAGAGCTTTATAAACTCATTTCCCGGCTAAAAGGGGTAAAAAAAGTGGAAATTTGGAGTTACCAAAAAGGGGAGATAAAAGAGGAAATTGTGGGAAAAATTAAAGTATCTATCTATCCTTTGGACGCCCTCTTTGTAGAGGAGTAACTATTCTCCTTTGCCTCTTTCTTTTTTCTTGAGCCTGAAAAATGCACTTCCACTTCCACTCATAAACCCAAAATTACTATATTTTTGAAGCTCCGGATAACGGGAAAGGGCAGGAAGAAGAAGGTCGT
>PUXY01000103.1 GCA_009659955.1 Campylobacterota bacterium
CTTTGAAAGTATGGGTAATTACAAAATCATTTCCACTGGCACTATATTTGGCACAGAAAAACATTTTTCTCCCCTTTTTTGAAAAATTTTACCTTTTTTTCCCTTTTTCTCCCTCTTCCTTCTACAAATTGGGGCTATTTTACTTCCGCCGGTTTCCAAATCGGAAAAAATTTGATTCAATCCCTTCAAAAAAGGGTAAAGGTTGGAAGGAGAGAAAAGAGAAGGAGAGAAAAGAGGAGGGGCACAAAAAGGGGGAAAGACGATAATTACTTATGGGACTTTTGACCTTTTCCATATCGGACATCTCCGGCTACTCCAGAGGGCAAAGGCGTTGGGGGATAGATTGATAGTAGGGGTTTCTACTGACCAATTCAACGCCCAAAAGGGAAAAAAGAGTATTATCCCCTTTGAGCATAGGAAAGAGATTGTGGCAAATATTAAAGGGGTAGATTTGGTAATTCCCGAAAATAGTTGGGAGCAGAAAGTGGAAGATATAAAAAAGTATGGGGTAGATATTTTTGTAATGGGGAGTGATTGGAAAGGAAAATTTGACTATCTGAAAAAGTATTGTCAAGTGGTCTATCTGGAGAGAACAACCGGCATCTCTTCCACCCAATTGAGAAATATTCTTACCACAATTTCAGTCTCCAAAGAGGAGATAGTAAAAGCTTTTGAAATTTTGGAGCAGTTGAAGAGGGATTTACTCTAATTGGCATATAAATAGACCACTTTTAGATGGCACAATTTGGGGAGAAGGGGGAAAGGGGAAGGGGAAAATTTTATACATCTCCCCATTTTTGAGAAGAGAGCTAATTTTCCAAAGGGGACTCCCCTTTCCCCAAAATTTTGGTGCCGGTTACAAGGAAGGCAGGTGGGTGGGTTGGGTGGAGTCGGAGGAGTTTTACCCCTTGCCGTTCCAGTTGGGGGAGAATGTGGGCGGGGGTAATTTTTTGGGGTTTGAGTGGGGAGTCGAGGGGAAATTTAACCCCTTTGGGAACCCTTTTGAGGCGGTCTATTACCACAATTTTCCCCCCTTTTTTTAGGGGGCGGAGAATTTGCCCCAAGGGGAGGGAGGTGGAAAAGTGGGAGAAGAGTCCCACCAAAATCAGACAATCCACCGGAGTAGTAGCCATTTCCCCCTCCAAAAAGTTGAACCAGTTGAGCTCTCTATTTTCAAACTGCCCTTTGAAAAAGTGGAGAAATTTTCCCCCATCTCCCACCCCGATAACTCCAATTCTCTCCCCCGATTGGCACATCTCCACCCCTGTGCCCACCGCCGGCAGAAGCTCCTCCTCCCGGGTGGGTGGGGTAATTTTCAAAATCCGTTTAATCCAACTCTCCTCCTCCCTCCGGAGAGATATCTCTCCCCTTCTATACTCCAAGAGTGCGTCCAAAAGAAATTTATTCCCCCAATTGACAAACTCCCACCCTCCATAACTCCCCCAAATTGGAATAGATGCCGGAATCCCCCCCTCCATCTCCCCCCGGCGGAGTAATTTACTTTTCAAATAGTAGAGGGTATTGGTGGCAATTTCCAAATACTCCTCCCCATACCCCAACCGGTGGAGGGTGAGGGCAACCCCCGCCCACTGGGCTAATCCGGTGGTGCATCTCTCCCGATTGAGGCAACGGAACTCCTCATCATATTGGCTACACAATAAAATTTCCCGGTGGAGATTCAACTCCTTCAACCCCTCCGCCAGTTTGACCGCTCCCTCCAATGCCTCTTTTTCTCCGGTGAGTCGATAATACTCCAAAAGCCCCTCCAAAATGTAAATGATGGTGTGGAGATAAGGGGGTGTCCCCTCCAAAAAGGAGCTATACCGGAAAAAGCCGTTTTCCAACTGGTTTGAGAGAACCCACCGGATATTTTTTTCTCCCCCTTCCAAAAATTTCTCCTCCCCGGTTACTTTCCCCAACAATGCCAACACCGCCCCAACCCGGCTATAGTAGGTGTGGGGTTGCCCATTGTAGCTATATTTCACCCAACTTCCGTCGGGCTCTTGAACCTCCAAAAGCCATTTCCCCGCCCGGTGGGCACGGGTCAAATACCCTTTCTCTCCGGTAATCCGATAGAGTTCCAAAAGTCCGTAAATAATCTGCCCAGTATCGAAAACCATTGGGGTGCCGGAGGTGGGCTCGAAAAAGGAGCCGTTGGGGTTTTGAATTCCGGCAAGATACTCCCCGGCTCTCAAAGCGGAGAGGGTAAACCGCTCTTCCCCCAACTCCTCCCCCACCCTCAAAAGGGTTGGAATCAGATACCCGGTCGTTTCGGGATAACTGATATCTCTCCCCGAAATAAGGGAGAATTTCCGGCTATACCCCCCATCGGGATTTTGGAGATAGAGGAGCCACTCCGCCCCCTTCTCCAACGCCCATCTGGTTTCCCTACCCCCTTTTTGGAAAATAACCCCTACCCCCTCTCTCCAGATTTTAGGATATTTGAAAAGCCCCACTACCCCACCCCAGATTTGGTAACCTACCCTTTTAATTCCTCTTATTCCGCTCAAATGACCCCCTTTTCTATTAGAAAATCTACTATTTTTCTGCAACTATCCCCCCTCCCATAGCCGGTAAAGGGAGGTAGAGCCCCTCCCCTTTCCATCACCCTCTCTATTCCTTCCCCCAACTTTTCTCCCCGACCCCCTACCATTTCCAGATATCCCGCCTCCAGAGCTTCACTCCGTTCAGTGGTATCCCGCACCACCAGAACCGGCTTCCCCAACGCCGGAGCCTCCTCTTGGAGTCCGCCACTATCGGTAATTACAAACCGGGCTTTTTCCAAAACCCAAACCAGTTGGGGATAATTGAGGGGCTCCACCAGTTGAAAGTTGGGAATATCTCCCAAAATCCCTTTAGCCTTTTTTCTAATTAAGGGGTTGAGGTGGAGGGGAAAAATAAAGTGGAGATTTTTCCACTTTTCCGCCTCCCGGCGGAGGGTGGTAAAAATATCGGTCAAATGACTCCAATTCTCCCGCCGGTGGATTGTAACCAACACCAACTCCCTATCGGAGGGGAGAGGTAACTCCCCGACCCCATTTCCCCCCTTCACCTGCTCCACCGCCCAAAAGAGGGCGTCAATCCCACTATTTCCGGTAACTACCCCCTCCCCTCCAATCCTCTCTTGGTGGAGATAGTGGAGGTTTCTGCCGGTGGGGGCAAAATGGAAATCGGTGTAATGGGCAATTACCCGGCGGTTTACCTCCTCCGGATAGGGGGAGAGCCGATTGTAGGTCCTCAAACCCGCCTCAATGTGTCCCACCGGAATCCGGTTGTAAAACCCCATCATCGCCCCCGCCATTGCCGAAACCGTATCCCCCTGCACCAGTATCAACCCGGGGGAGGAGTTTTCGATAATTTTTTGCAATTTTTTGGTCAAAAGTCCCAACATTTGGGGCATTGAGGGGTTATCGGAAATTAGATTCAAATCCCAATCGGGTTCAATCTGGAAAAACTCAAATAACCCCTCCACCATCTCTTTATGTTGCCCCGTAAAACAGAAGCGATGGGGAATTCCCCGGCGATGGAGTTCCTGTATCATTGGAGCCAGTTTTATTACTTCGGGACGGGTGCCCCCAATCAGAAGAATCCATTTTCCCCGGCGACCCCCTTCCCTTTTCCCCATTCCAATTTTTTCCATCTCTACCCTTTTTTCCAAATTACCAAATATCTCCCAATTTTAGACCTCCTCCCCCCTTTCCACTCCCCAACGGCTAAAGTAATTTTAACTGAAACCCCCTCTTTTTGTTACAATAAAAACTATTCTGGAGAGAAAGGGGAAAGTTGATAGAAAAATTTCTACTAACCCTCGGATTTGAAAAGAGAGATATTTTTGAAAAGAAGTATGGAAACTACACAATTAGAGTAGATACCCAAAAGGGGAAAATTTACTATAGAGATGACAACAAAACCACCGAAAAGAGGGTTAAAGATAACAAAATTCAAATTGGAGATACGACTTCTTCCCATTTTAAACCCAAGGGAGACCCCAATCAAGAGGCGTTTGTGGTGCTCTATGCAGTCGATAGACTTTTAAGTTTGGGGTATCAACCCCACGATATTTTTATTGAAAGAAAATGGAAATTGGGGAGAAGTGCCAAAAGCGGAAAAGCCGATATTACAATCTACAAAAACGACAAAGCCTATATAATAGTTGAGTGCAAAAAGTATGATGAATACGAAAAAGAAAAAAAGAGAATGCTTAAAAACGGGGGACAATTATTCAGTTACCTAAATCAAGATACCAATGTCAAATATCTTTGTCTCTTTACTTCCAAATTTGAAGAGGGGGAGATATTTTTTGAAAATGCCATTGTAAAGATTATAGATAACCCCCAAAAAGTGGAAGAGTGCCGGAAAAAGAAAGGGAAACTCTGCTCCTATGAAGAAGCCCACAATGTGGAGGAGTTTTTTTCAATTTGGAAAAATCTATACGATGGTTATTTTTATAAGTATGGAATTTTTGAAGATGATGTAACCCCTTACGATGTGGAATTGAAACCCCTAAAAAAGAAAGATTTAATCCCCTTTAAAAACTCCAAGGGGCTTTTCAATAAATTTGCAGAAATTTTGAGACACAACAATATTAGCGATAACGCCAACGCCTTCAACAAAATGCTCTCCCTCATTTTGTGCAAAATTGTAGATGAAGAGAAACAGGATAATGAAATATTGGACTTCCAAGTAATTGAAGGTATTAGCGATGAAAAACTGGTCGATAGACTCCAAGGGCTCTATAAAAGGGGAGTTGAAAAGTATTTGGGCATTAAAGATTTTGTCTACCACTCCGATGAAGAAATAGAAGAGAGGATAAAACTCTTTCCCAACCGGACTCCCCTCCAAGAAATTATGAAATTTTTCAAAGAGATTAAATATTACACCGATAAAACCTTTGCCTTTAAAGAGATTTACAATAAAAAACTTTTTGAAGAAAACGCCTTAATTTTAAAAGAAGTTATCCAGATGCTTCAACATTACCGATTTAAAAACTCCTCCAAAAATCAATTTTTAGGGGATTTCTTTGAACTCCTCCTGAACCACGGGGTAAAACAGAGTGAAGGGCAATTTTTTACCCCTCTCCCGATAGTTAGATTTATAGTTTTAAGCGTAGATTTGGAAAGTTTGCAGAAGAGAAAAGAGGAGAAAAATCCCGATTCTCCTCTTTTGAAAACCCTCGATTTTGCTTGTGGAGCGGGACACTTTTTAATTGAGACAATTGATGAAATTGAAAAAATCAACAGACAAAAATTTGGATTTGATATAAATTGGTGGACTAAAAAATATATTTACGGAATAGAAAAAGATTATCGACTGGCAAGAACGGCAAAAATTGCTTGTTTTCTCAATGGAGATGGGGAAGCCAATATAATTTACGGAGATGGGCTTAAAAAACATAAAGAACTGAAAGAGGACGAAGAAAAATTTGATTTGATTTTGACCAATCCCCCCTATTCGGTTAAAGAATTTAAAAATTATGTGGAGATTGAAAAGGAGGAGTTTGAACTATTTCAATATTTGAGCGAAAAAGCCAGTGAAATTGAAGTATTATTTATTGAAAGAGCAAAACAGGCTTTAAGAGAGGGGGGAAGATGTGCAATAATCTTGCCCAGTTCAATCCTTACAAATACCGGAATTTATACAAAAGCCCGGGAATTGATTCTCAAATATTTTGAAATTGTCGCAATTACAGAACTGGGGAGTAAAACATTTATCGCCACCGGCACCAATACCGCTATTCTCTTTCTGAAAAGGAGAAACAACTGGGATTCTATCGATTTGAAAAGGGTTAGTAGAGAAGTGTTCAAAGGGCAATTTTTTGAAAATGATTATATAAATGGGAAAGAGCTTTTTGAAAAGTATAAAAAATTTAGAGGACTGGATTTGGATAGTCTAATAAAAAATAGACTTTCAAAATCATTGAGAAATAGCGAAACTATCAAAGATTATTATAAGAGCTTTATAAATTCAACTCCTATAAAAAATCTCAAAAAGAAAAAGGAGTTTAAATCTCTAAATAAAGTAAAAAAAGCCAAACTCCTCCACGCAAAATTTGTAGAGTTCCTCAAAGAAAAGGAGGAAGAAAAATTTTACTATTTTGCTTTAACCCATAACCAAAAAGTGGTAGTTGTCAAATCCCCCACCGATACCAAAAAACAGAAAGAGTTTTTAGGGTATGAATTCAATAAAAAGAGGGGATTCGAAGGAATTGAAATTTACACCGATGAAAATGGTAAACCCACAACAAAACTTTACGATGAGGTAGACAACCCCGCCAAAGCCAATTATTACATTAAACACGCCTTCAGGGGAGAATATAAAAAAGTGGAGGTGGATTTTGTAACTTACAAAAATTTGGCAAATATGCTCGATTTTGAGAGCGTTGAATTTGAAAAGGTTATTAATACAAGTAAAATTGAAAATACCCACAATTGGAAATGGAATGTTGTAAAGTTGGGGGAGGTTGTGGAGTTGGTAACCGGTAAGAGACCAAAAGGAGGGGCGGTAAATAGTGGAGTATTGAGTATAGGGGGAGAGCATCTCCAGAACGGAAGAATAGAGTTAAGTAATCCAAAATATATACCTCCTCATTTTACTGAAAAAATAAAAAAGGCAAAAGTAAAAGTTGGCGATGTTTTAATGTGTAAAGATGGAGCAAAAAGCGGGAAAGTTGCTTTTGTGGACAAGGAGATTGAAGCGTATGTAAATGAACATGTATTTATTTTGAGAAGTGGCAATCCTGTTACAAACCGATATATTTTTGAGTTTTTACACACTCCTTTTGGTCAAAAAATGTTGTCCAAAATTGTTACTGGCTCTGCCCAAGGAGGTATTAATTCTACCAATCTCAAAACCCTCCAAATCCCACTCCCACCCCTTGAAATTCAAGAAAAAATAGTTAAAGAAATTGAAGAGATTGAGGAGAAGAGTGAAAAGTTAAAGGAGGAGAATGAAAGATTAAAGGAGGAGATAGAAAAATATTTGAGAAATATAACCGGTAAAAAGGTAACAATTAGAAATATCTTAGCAAAAATTGAAGGGAATACAACAAAAGTTCCTCAATCAGAAATTTTGCAGGAAGGAAAATATCCCGTAATAACTCAAGAAAGCGGTAAATTAATTAGTGGGTATACAAATATAAATAAGCCAATCACTGACATACCTTTAATTGTATTTGGTGACCATACTTGCGTATTCAAATATGTCGATTTTCCCTTTGTAAGAGGAGCTGATGGAACACAATTATTAAAACCAATAAAAGAATTTAACCCTAAATTTTTTTACTATATTCTTACTATTTTAGATATTCCAGAAAAAAATAAATATACAAGACATATGAAATATTTAAAAACCCTCCAAATCCCACTCCCACCCCTTGAACTCCAAAAAGAGATTGTTTCCAAAATAGAAAAGTTGGAGGAGAGAATCGAAAAAAATAGGGCGGAAATTGAAAGGTTGAGGGTTCAAAAGAGGGAAATTTTGGAGAAATATTTGGAAGAGTAGAAAGTTTTATTGGGAGTGATAGAGAAGTGGGAAAAGGGGCTATTCCCCTTTTTCGTGGGGGGTGGAGGTGTCGGGGGTCTCTTTTCCTTCCATCTCCTCCTCTTGGGAGCTTAAGACTTTGGCGACGCTCAAGACGCTATCATCTTTATCCAGTCGGACGATTCTCACCCCTTGGGTATTTTTTCCGGTTTTGGAGATGGAGGTAACCGGCACCCGAATCATTTTTCCGTGGTTGGTTAACACCATTAAATCATAGGAGGGCTCCACTCCGATAATTCCCACCAATTTTCCGGTTTTGGGGGTCAATTTCATTGCAATAACCCCTTTTCCGCCCCGGTTGGTTTTTCTAAATTGTCCCAGTTCAGTCCGTTTTCCATACCCTTTTTCTGATATGGTCAACACCTCTTGATGCTCCCCTTGGAGCACCAATCCCCCGATAACCTCATCTTGAGGGTGTTTAAATCTAATTCCGGTAACTCCCCGGGCACTCCGTCCCATCTCCCGGACGGTTTCAACTCCAAACCGGATAGCCATTCCCTCCCGGGTTCCGATTAAAATTTCCCGGTCTTGGGGGGTTACAATTTTTGCCATTACCAGACTATCGTTATCTTCGATGGTAATTGCCCTAATTCCGGTGCTTCGGATATTTTTAAACTCCGCCAGATTGGTGCGTTTTACCAATCCCCGGCGGGTGAAAAAGATGAGGGATTTGTCGGGGCTAAAATCTTCCGTCCGGATTATAGCTTGGATTTTTTCATCGGGTTGGAGATTGATTAAATTTACAATCGCTTTCCCCCGGCTTGTCCTTCCCCCTTCGGGGATTTTGTAAACTTTGAGCCAGTGGAGTTGTCCCCGGTCGGTCAAAATCAGAAGTGTATCGTGGTTCCGGGCGATATAGAAATCTTCGATAAAGTCATCTTCATAGGTGGTAACCGCCTTTTTCCCTTTTCCTCCCCGGTTTTGCCGTTCATAGAGGGAGAGGGGAGTCCGTTTGATATATCCCCGGTGGGTGATGGTAACTACCATTTTTTCGTTGGGGATTAAATCTTCTATTCCAATATCGTCGAAATTATCCTCAATTTCAGTCAATCGGGGTGTAGGGTATTTGGTTTTAATCTCCTCCAACTCCTCCCGGATAACCCTTTTCAACTCCCTTTCATCTTCCAAAATTTTGGTGTAGTCTCCAATCTGTTGCCGGAGCTCTCCAATCTCCCTTTTCAGTTTCTCCCCTTCCAAATGGGTCAATTGTCCCAATCTCATATCCACCACCTGTTTACTCTGGGTGGGGGTCAATTTCAACTCCTCCTCCAACACCTTTTGAGCCTCTTTGGCGGTGGGGGAGTCTTTGATAATCTCTATAACCCGGTCAATATTTTGGAGGGCAGTTTCCAACCCCTCCAATCGGTGGAGTTTTCTCTCCGCTTCCCCCCGGAGATAGATGGTTCGCCGGATAACCACACTCCGCCGATGCCGGAGAAAGACTTGGAGAAGTTCCAAAAGGGAGAAGGTTTTGGGCTCTTTATCGTGGAGAGCCAACATATTAATCCCAAAGGAGACTTCCAATTGGGTAAATTTATAGAGGGCGTTGAGGATAACCTCTTTTATTCCATCTTTTTTCAATTCAATTACAATTCTAATCCCCCGGCGGTCGCTTTCATCGCGGATTTCTCCGATGCCATCGATTTTTTTATCTTTTACCAATTGGGAGATTTTCTCCACCAATCGGGCTTTGTTGACTTGGTAGGGGAGTTGGTCAACTACAATCCTCTCCCTTTTTCCTTTGGTTTCAAAATGGACTTTGGCTCTAATTTTGATAGTCCCTCTCCCCTTTTTGTAGGCGTCCAAAATTCCGCCCCGTCCGTGGATAATTCCGCCGGTGGGGAAGTCGGGACCTTGGATAAATTGGAGAATCTCCTCAAGGGTAACCTTCTCTTCCCCATTTTCCAACATATAGAGGAGGGCATCTATCACCTCTCCCAAATTGTGGGGGGGAATATTGGTAGCCATTCCCACGGCAATTCCGCTACTTCCGTTGACCAAAAGGTTGGGAAAGCGGGCGGGTAAAACCACCGGCTCCATATCTTTTCCATCGTAATTGGGGACAAAATCGACGGTATCTTTTTCAATATCTTTCAATAGTTCTTCGGCAATTTTGGTCAATCGGGCTTCGGTATACCGCATTGCCGCGGGGCTATCTCCATCGATAGACCCAAAGTTTCCTTGTCCATCAATCAACGGCATTCGCATTGAAAAGGGTTGAGCCATTCTCACCAGTGCATCATAAACGGCACTATCTCCGTGGGGGTGGTATTTCCCAATCACATCTCCCACAATCCGGGCGGACTTTTTGTAGGGACTGGAGGAGGTTATCCCCAATTTATACATTGCGTAAAGGATCCGTCGATGCACCGGCTTTAAGCCGTCCCGGGCGTCTGGGAGAGCCCGTCCGGCAATTACACTCATAGAGTATTCCAAATAGCTTTGGGTCAATCTATCTTCGATGTTAACTGGAATTATCGTTCCCATTGAACTCCTTTCAAAAATATAACTCCCCCTTCCTCTCCCCTTTTTCTCTCTGATTGGTAGGGAGAAATAGTTTGAGGACTATTTATCGAAAAGGTCTTCTTCAATTTTTTCAAACATTTTGTTGAGGAATTTAATCTCCCGCTCCTGATGGAAAAGGTTGGGGTGTTCCCTTTTTACCCGGCTCACCGCCTCCTCAAGGGTCAGGGATTTATCCTCCTCCATTTTCGCCAAAACCACACTTTTGACATCTTCAAAATCTATAGGGAAGGTTTTTAAAATCTCCTGCTCCAACCGATAGTTGAAGTTTTCGTCCAAAATTTTTTCCACCATTTCCATCATTTGGAAATACTCTTCCCTTTTTAACCCAACCCGTTCTTCCCCATCGGGAAGGCGGAAAATTACCAATTCACTTCCGGCGGGAATTTCCACATTACACTCTACAACCGGCACATTGTCAATTACTTCCAACTTTGGTTTCCTATCCAAACCATCAATCCTTTCTGGGCGTGGAGTCGATTTTCCGCCTCATCAAAAATTACTTTGGCAAACTCCTCAAATAGCTCTTCAGTTACCTCATACCCCCGATAGGCAGGGAGGCAGTGGAGGAGAATCGCCCCCTCCTCCGCCAATTTTAATAACCGATGGTTAACTTGATATTTTTTAAATTTGGCAACCCTCTCCTCCTTCTCCTCCTCCTGTCCCATACTAATCCAAGTATCGGTGGTAACCACATTCGCCCCCCTTACCGCCTCCTCCGGGTCCTCGGTAAAGAGGAGTTTGGCACCACTTTCCCGGGCAAATTTTTCCGCAATTTCTCTAATTTGGGGGTCAATTTGATATTCCGGCGGGGTTGCGATTCTCAATTCAAACCCCAATTTCCCTGCCAAAACTGCCCAACTATGAGCCATATTGTTTCCATCTCCCACATAGGCAACTTTGGTGGTTTTGGGGTCGTCCCAGTTGAATTTTTTATATTCAATCATTGTCATCAAATCGGCAAGGAGTTGGACAGGGTGGCAAAGGTCGGTTAACCCATTGATAACCGGAATGGAGCTATACCGGGCAAACTCCTCCAATCGGTCGTGTCCATAGGTTCGAATCATTACCATATCCACCATTCGACTCAAAACCCGGGCGGTGTCCCGGAGGGGTTCTCCCCTCCCCAGTTGAATATCTCGACTGGAGAGGAAAATTCCATACCCTCCCAACTCTTTAATCCCCACCTCAAAGGAGACCCGGGTTCGGGTGGAGGATTTTTCAAAAATCATTGCCAAAGTTCTATTCTCCAAATAGGGAGTAAAAATCCTCTTTTTCCGCTCTTCTTTAAGTTTAAATCCCAAATCAATAATTTCTCTAATTTGGGAAGGAGCGACCTCCCGAAAAGATAAAAAATCCATTGTTTACCTTTCTTAAAAATAATCTCCAAGCCTTTTGGCAAGGGAAAAAAATATTGGAAAAGAAAATTTTGATTATAATTTTACCAAAAAAGGAGTCTTTTTGGTTATCTCCGAAACTGCAAATCTTCCCACAAAATTTGGATTTTTTAAAACCAAATCCTTTAAAGAAGGGGAGAAGGAGCATCTAACTCTCTTTACCGAAAACCTCCCTGAAACTCCTTTAGTCCGAATCCACTCCGAATGTTTAACTGGAGATACTTTTGGAAGCCTCCGGTGTGATTGTGGGGAGCAACTTCATCGGGCTTTGGAGCTTATCTCCAAAGAGGGGGGAATTTTAATCTATCTCCGGCAAGAGGGACGGGGGATTGGACTTTTCAACAAAATTAACGCCTACGCCCTCCAAGATAGGGGACTGGATACCGTGGAGGCAAATCACCAGTTGGGGTTTGAAGCCGATTTGAGGGATTTTTCCATAGTGGAAGAGATTTTAAAAAGTTTTGGAGTATCCAAAATTAGACTTTTAACCAATAATCCCCGGAAAATTTTTGCCCTCAAAGGGGTTGAGGTGGTAGAGAGAATTCCAATAAAAATCCCCCCCAACCCCCACAATCGCCACTATCTCCAAACCAAAAAGGAGAAATTGAACCATCTCCTCTAATTTTTCCCCGACTCTTTTCCCTTTTTTCCCGTCTTTTTTCTCTGCACTCTCCGATTGGAGAGGAGAGGGGAAAATTTTTAAACCTTCAACCCTTTTTGTCTCTTTTTTCCAGTTTACTTCTCCCATTCCCTGAAAAGAGGAATGATGAAGGAAAGTAGATTCAATTTAAAAATGGAGATACTCCGTTCCTTCTCTTTTTTTGGTCTTTTCCTCTCCCCGGCGTCCTTCCAAGAGTTTGTATAATTTTGGGATTGGAAAGAGGTCCAATTGTAACTCCAGATAAAGGGGCAGAGATGCCGAAAAGGGAAGATATCCACACTATTTTACTGATAGGTTCAGGTCCCATAGTGATAGGTCAAGCGTGTGAATTTGACTACTCGGGGGTTCAAGCCACCAAAACCCTCAAATCGTTGGGGTATCGGGTGGTGTTGGTCAACTCCAATCCGGCTACAATTATGACCGATCCGGAGTTTGCCGATGCCACCTATATTGAGCCAATTACCCCTGAAACCATTGCAAAAATTATAAAAAAGGAGAAAGTAGATGCCATTCTCCCCACAATGGGGGGACAGACCGCCCTCAATGTGGCAATGGAGATGTATGAGCGGGGAATGTTGGAGGGGGTCAAATTTTTGGGAGCAAATCCCGAGGCGATAAAAAAGGGGGAAGACCGGCAAGCCTTCAAAGAGGCGATGGAAAAAATCGGAATGGACCTCCCCAAATCCCGGTATGCCTACTCAATGGAGGAGGCGTTGGAGGCAGTCCGGGAGATTGGATTTCCGGTAATTATCCGGGCAAGTTACACTTTGGGGGGATTGGGGAGTGGGGTTGCCTACAATATTGAAGAGTTCCGGAAATTGGCAAAGGAGGGGTTGGAAGCCTCACCAATTGGGGAAATTTTAATTGAAGAGTCCCTTTTGGGGTGGAAAGAGTATGAAATGGAGGTTATCCGGGATAAAAATGACAATTGCATTATTGTCTGCTCCATTGAAAATTTAGACCCAATGGGGGTGCATACCGGAGATAGCATCACCATCGCCCCCGCCCTCACTTTGACCGACAAAGAGTATCAAAGAATGCGGGACGCCTCCTTTGCAATTCTCCGGGAGATTGGGGTCGATACCGGAGGGAGTAATGTCCAATTTGCAGTCAATCCCAAAAATGGGAGAATGATAGTTATTGAAATGAACCCCCGGGTCTCCCGCTCCTCCGCCCTTGCCAGTAAAGCGACCGGTTACCCCATCGCCAAAGTTGCCACCCTTTTGGCGGTCGGGTTTACACTGGACGAAATAGAGAACGATATTACCGGCACTTCCGCCAGTTTTGAACCGGTAATTGACTATATCGTTACCAAAATCCCCCGGTTCAATTTTGAAAAATTCCCCAATGCCGATGCCACCCTAACCACCTCAATGAAGAGTGTGGGGGAGGTGATGGCAATTGGACGGACCTTCAAAGAGTCGATTCAAAAGGGGCTCACCTCTTTGGAAATTGGACTCACCGGCTTTGATCCGGTGGAGGGAGATGATGAGGAGATTAGAAGATTAATCCGGATTCCCAATGATAAACGACTTTTGGCAATTGGGGAGGGATTCCGCCGGGGCTTTCCAGTTGAGGAGATTCATCAACTCTCCCAAATTGACCCGTGGTTTCTCCACCAAATCCAAGAGCTTATCCAGTTTGAGTCCCAATTGGATAAAACCCTCTTGACCGACCCTATTTTAATGAGAAGAGCCAAAAGTTGGGGTTTTACCGATAAACGATTGGGGGATTTGATAGGGGTCTCCCCCCAAGAGATTGCCCAAGCCCGGGAGAAAATGGGGGTAAAACTGGATTATAATGAGGTCGATACCTGTGCCGGGGAGTTTGATACCACCACCAGTTACCTCTACTCCACCACCAACATCACCCCCGGACTCCCCCTCCGCCCCTCCTCCATTCCCAACGACAAAAAAGTTTTGGTGTTGGGGGGAGGACCCAATCGGATTGGACAGGGGATTGAGTTTGACTATTGTTGCGTCCACGCCTCCTTTGCCCTCCGGGATTTGGGGGTAAAAACTATTATGTATAACTGCAACCCCGAAACCGTCTCCACCGATTACGATATTAGCGATGTTCTCTATTTTGAACCTATCGATTTGGAGCGGGTGAGCCGGGTTGTAGAGTTGGAAAATCCCGATGGGGTAATAGTCCACTTTGGGGGACAAACCCCCTTGAAACTTGCCAAGGGTCTCCAACAGGTGGGGGCAAAAATTATCGGAACCTCTCCCCAAGTTATCGACACCGCCGAAGATAGGGAAAAGTTTGCCCAATTTATCGAAAAACTCAATTTAAAACAACCCCCCAACGGCACCGCCTTCACCCAAGAGGAGGCTTTCCAAATCGCCCAAGAGATAGGGTATCCGGTTTTGGTGCGTCCCAGTTATGTATTGGGGGGAAGGGCGATGCGGATTGTCTACAATCGGAAGGAGTTGGAGGAGTATATGCAGGAAGCGGTAAAGGTGAGCGAAGACTCCCCCGTTTTGATAGATAAATTTTTAGACCGGGCGATAGAGGTCGATGTAGACGCCATCTCCGACGGAAAAGAGGTCTACATTGGGGGAATTATGCAACATATTGAAGAGGCGGGGGTCCATTCCGGAGATAGTGCCTGTAGTTTGCCGGCAATTTCCATCTCCCCCGACAAAATCCGGGAGATTGAAGAAACCACCAAAAAAATTGCACTGGAATTGGGAGTTAAAGGACTCCTCAATATCCAATACGCCCTCTATCGGAACCAACTCTATCTGATTGAAGTAAACCCGCGGGCGAGCCGAACCGTGCCATTTGTAAGTAAAGCCACCGGAATTCCTTTGGCAAAGGTTGCCACCCGGGTAATGTGGAACCTTGCCTATAACCCGGACCTCAACAACGGAAAAATTTTGGAAGAGGCGTTGAGGTTTTACGATAAATATGGGGTGGTTTACCGGGAAAATGGGGTCTACAAACCCAAAGTAAAAAAACATATTTCGGTAAAAGAGGCGGTATTTCCATTCAATAAATTGCCGGGAGCCGACTTAATTTTGGGACCTGAAATGAAGTCGACCGGGGAGGTAATGGGGATTGGACACAAATTTGGAGTGGGATTTGCCAAAGCCCAAGAAGCCTCCGGAAACCGCCTCCCCACCGGAGGAAAAGTATTTATCTCCCTTGCCGATAATGACAAAGAGTTTGCCGTAGATATTGCCGAAAAATTCCATAAATTGGGATTTGAATTGGTGGCAACCCGGGGAACCTATGCCAAAATTAAAGGGGCGGGTCTCCCGGTTCAACAGGTTTTAAAAATTAGCGAAGGTCGCCCCAATATTGTGGATATGATAAAAAATGGGGAGATTAGTCTGGTTATCAATACCAGTGATAACCGGGGACGGAGCGATGGAAAAATTATTCGACAGGAGGTTTTGAATAGTAAACTCCCCTACTTTACAACCATTTCCGCCGTTTACGCCGGAATTGAGGCTATCGCCACCCTTCAACAGGACCAATTGGAAGTTGACTCCCTCCAAAACTACCTCCGGGAGGGGTAATTT
>PUXY01000104.1 GCA_009659955.1 Campylobacterota bacterium
AATGAAAAAAGTTATGTTAGGGACTGCATTTTTGATAACTTTGGGAATAGGAAGTATTCAATTTGAAAATAAAATTAAAAATGTCACCAATTTACTTACTACTAATCATTTCCAAACTGCTCTCTCCCAAGCCCAACAACTGGTGAATATTGCAGAAAAAGATGGGGAGCCGGAAGAGTTGGGATTAAGCTATTTGGTATTGGGAAGGATTTACTCTCGTTTGGCTCAATACAATGAAGCCTTGAAATATTACACCAAAGCTTTAAAAATTTGGAAAAACCTTTACCCCAATGAAAATCACTTAAATGTAGCTAAATCTTATAATTATATTGGGGAAGCCTACTATGGTTTAGGTCAATATAATAATGCATTTAAAAAATTTAAAGAAGCTTTAAAGATTTTAAAAAATTTGTATCCCAACGAAATTCATCCAGATATAGCTTTGGTATACAATAATATTGGATTATTTTATTATAAAACAGGATTTCTTACAGAAGCAAGACGTTATCTTAAAAAAGCTCTATTTATTCGAAAGATACTTTATCCCAATGAAAATCATCCAGATATAGCTGAATCTTACAACAATATTGGTTTAGTTTACCATAGTTTAGGCCAAGACGACAAGACTTTGATGTATTTTAAAAAAGCATTAAAAATTCTAAAAAAACTCTATCCCAATAAATATCATCCAGCTGTGGCTATCTACTACAACAATATTGGTTTTGTTTACGATAATTTAGGTCAATACGACAAGGCTTTGATGTGTTTCACCAAAGCTTTAAGAATTCGAAAAAACCTTTACGGAGAAAATCATCCAGATGTGGCTACCTCCTACAACAATATTGGTTTTGTTTACGATAGTTTAGGTCAATATGAAAAAGGATTTGCATATTTGGAAAAGAGTTTTAAGATATTTCAAAATATTTTTTTTTCTACTTTTTCTTCTTCCGATAGAAATATTATCATTCAAAAAATAGAAAACTATCTTTTCTTTGTTTATTTTTCCTCCCCCACCCCCCAAATTCTCCAAAAAACATTTCAACTCTGGTTAACCTACAAAGGGCTTCCCACCAGAAAAGGGTGGATTCTGGCTAAAGTTGGAGTGAATCATCCTACCCTTTCCCAAAAATTTAAAAAGTATCAGCAACTTCAAGCCCAATTGGAAAGGCTCCGATATCAGGCAAGATTAAAAATTTACACTCCCCAACAACGGAAAAAGATAGAAGAGCAAGCAGAGGAGATTGAAAAAAAATTATCCCGCCTAAATCAACAAATCCTTCAACTTCCGGAAGTAAGACAGGAGTTGAATAAAAAAGTTACTCCCCAACAGATTGCCAGTTTCCTCCAACCCAACCAAATCTATATTGATTTTGGAGTGGTGAGAGATCAAATTTACTTCTTTACCCTCTCCTCCACTGGGAAAATGAAACTGATAAAAATTCCTCCAAAAGATTCCAAAAAAATATTGGAAGATATTAAAAACTTTAAGAGTTATACCCTCAAACTGGGAAAAAGGAAACAGGAAAGTAGGGGAGTATGGCTCAAAAGTGAAATTGAAGCAAAAACCACTCCCATTGTGGAGGAGCTCTACTCTCTCCTTTTTGAGAAATATCTCCAACCAACTCTTCCAAAGGGGGTCAATTTCCTAATTATCTCCCCAGATGGGGTTCTCTCCTCTCTCCCCTTTGGGGTTCTCAAAAATCCAAAAACCAACAAATATCTGATTGAAAACTTCACTATCTCCTACACACCCAACGGAATTGAATTCCTCCGGTTTATTTCAAATACCCATCATCCAAATAACCACTATCTCACCATCTTCGCCGACAATACTCTCCCCTTCTCCCAAGAGGAAATAAACAAAATTACACAAGTCTGGGGAAAAAGTCTGGTAAAGGTCTCCATTGGAACCCAACTAACTCCCTCCTCCTTTAAAAATTTAAACTCCCCACACATTTTGCACCTCTCCCTCCACGGAACACTCTCCCCCAACCTCTTAATACCTCTTCCTCAACGGGCTATCCTAAAGCTCCCCGGAAATAAAACCATCTCCGCCGCACAATTCGCCCTCCTCAATCTAAAAGGAACTTCTCTCGTCTTCTTCTCCTCCTGTAAAACTGGGGTCGTCGGAGATAACTCCCCTGACTCTATCTCCCAATTCGCTAAAGCCTCTCTCTTCGCCGGGGCTAAATTCTCTATCCCTACCCTCTGGAATGTGGCTGACCCCTTTACACCCTACTTTACCCCTCTCTTCTACTCCTATCTTAAACCCTTCCTCCTCTCCTCATTCCCCAATAATAAGCAACTCTTCTCCCTTATCCCCTCCGCTCTCCAAAAAGCTAAAATTGAATCTATCAAACACAATCGCTCTTTCCTCTATTGGGGGGTATTTATACCGGTCTTCTAAAAAAGAAGAGAAGAAACCTTCCCTTTCCCCTTTTTCGATTATTAACCCCCATTATTTCAACCATAGATAAACAATAAGTATTTGCTTTTCTTACAAAAGAGAAGTCTACTGAAAAAAAATTGGAGATTGTTTATCAATTTTAGAAAGAAAAAGAGAAGGAATTACCCCTCCAGTTGGCGGATTAGTTTTTTTTCGCAGTCGTCGATGGCGGTGAGGATACTTTCCCGGAGTTCGGGGACATGGGAGTGGGCAATTCTAAATTTAATTTCCAAATCGTCCACTTTCAACCCGGCAAGGCGGTCGGCAATTCTCTTTTCAACTTTCCGGGTAACTTCCAAATCTTGAAAGATAATAATTGTAAATCGGTTATCAATTCTAAAAACAAAATCGATATCCCGGACGGAGTTGGTAATTGTGGAGGCAACTTTTTTCAAAATTTTTTGAACAACTTCAATCCCTTGGAATCTTTCTATAATTTCCAAATTGTCAACTTCAATAAAGATAAGTCCCATCGGTTTCTCAATATCCAGATAGCGTTCAATCAGAATATTGAAATAGTGGTAGTTGAAAACATTGGTCAACGGGTCTTTAATCAACACATCGATAATTTTCAGAGCCAAAATTTTAAAATTGACCTCTCCAATTACTTTTCCATCTTCAATTACCGGAGCGTATTTGATTCTCTCCCGTCTCATTTCGTTGTAGGCGTCGAAAATGTTCATATCGGCTTTTAAGGTTGGAATATTTTTCCGATGCTCTTTGATAAATTTAATAACATTGGTTTCAGACTCCCCCTCCAGACAGAGGTTCAACAATTCTGGAAGAGAAAAGAGGTAGATTGGAAACCCTTTGTGGAGGATATAGAAGTTGAAACTATCCCGGCTTTGAGCCATTTTTGCAATATCTTTAATGGTATATTTTTGAACTTCAACCGCTTCCCGTCCGCAAATTGGGTCGACACACTCTTTAATTTTCAACATACCCAGCCCTTTTTATCTCCATTCTATTGCCCCCATTCTACCCCAATTTCTTTAAATTTTAATATAAATTCTTCCCGTTTGTTGAGTTTTAACAACTCTTCAATTAACTTTTCCAACCGGTCAAACTCCACTTTTTTGGATTTGGCAATAAAGATATCCCGATACCGGGTATCTTTCTCCCGTTCGTCCAAAAGGAGCTCTTCATATAGCTTTTCTCCGGGGCGGAGTCCAATAAATTGAATCTGGTCGGTGGGAAGTCCGTGGAGTTGGAGGAGTCGGCGGGCTAAATCTACAATTTTTACCGGTTTCCCCATATCCAGAATAAAAATCTCCCCCCCTTGGGCGATGGAGCTTGCTTGGAGAACCAACTGGACTGCCTCTCCAATCAACATAAAGTAGCGGGTTACCTCCGGGTGGGTAACCGGCAAAGGTTTCCCCTCTTGGATAAATTTTTCAAATTTGGGCACTACGCTTCCGCTACTCCCCAACACATTTCCAAACCGGACTGCCACAATTTCGGTTTGCCCCGAGGGGACATTTTGGGCGTAAATTTCACAGACCCGTTTACTTCCCCCCATAATATTGACCGGGCGGACTGCTTTATCGGTGGAGATAAGCACAAATTTGGAAACTCCATATTTTATTGCCAAATCTATGGTAATTTTTGTCCCCAAAACATTGTTGATTACCGCACTCCGGGGGTTGAGTTCACAGAGGGGCACATGTTTGTAGGCGGCGGCGTGTAAAACCAAATCGGGGCGTTCTTGCCGGAAAATCTCCTCCAATCCTTCCCGGTCGGTTACCGAAATTAGGCAACTCCGGCATCGTCCAATTTTTCCCCATTCTCTTACCTTTTCCTCAATCTGGTAGAGGTTAAATTCGCTATTTTCCACCATTATCACCCGCTCCGCCCCATATCTCAAAACTTGATGCACCAATTCGCTCCCTATACTCCCTCCGGCTCCGGTAACCAAAACTTTTTTCCCCCGGATAAAATCTCCGATAGCTTTGGTATCCAAATCTTTGGGTTTCCGGGCTAAAAGTTTTGCAATATCTATCGGTTTAATTTCCCCTTCAAAGGGGGAGTAGCGGAGAATTTTTCCAACCCCTTGCCGGTGGAGTTGGTCGATAATTTGGGTCAACTTTTTTTGGGAGTAGGATTTGGCAATTATCGCCTTCTCCCCCCGTCCCTCCAATTGGGAGAGGTGTTTGATTTTGTAACCCCCCAAATATTTTCCCACAACTTTGGGGTTATCGGTGTAAATCCCCTCCACCCGAAAGGGAAAGCCCCCCTTCAAAATTGAAAAAACCCGCTCCCCCTCTCCAATAATTACCACCGGTTCGGTGTGGGGGTCAAAGGTCTCCCAAATCAATCTTTTGGCGACCCGGAAACCTCCCAAAAGGACGATGGAGAGAAAGTAGTCAATCAATAACACACTCCGGGGAAAGGGAATTAAATAGGGGTGGAAAAGGTAGTAGAGGGGAACAAAAAGAAAATATGCCAGAGTGAGGGCAATAAAAAGTTTTTTCAATTCGGGGGTGGAGATAAATTTCCAGTGGAAATTGTAGAGTTTAAAAAGGAGGAGAAAGGTGAGTTTTAATCCCAAAAGGAGGAAAAAGTTGAGCCAAAAAGTGTGTAAAAATCGGGGAGGAATATCGAAATTGAACCGGAGAAGATAGGAGAAGTAGAAACTGAAAAGGGAGAGGAGGAAATCCCCCGCTATATAAAAGAGGAGACTCCGCCACTGGTGGAGGAAAAAGAGATCTTTTACTTTCCCTTTCAACTCCTCTCTACTCTTCTCCATCTCTTCCTTGCCCCCTTTGGAGAAATTCCACCACCAAATTGGCAACCCTCTCCAGTTGGGTAGAAGTTAAACTACTCCCCGATGGTAGGGCAACTCCCCGGCGGAAAAGCTCCTCTCCCACTCCGCGGGTGTAAACCTTTGCCCCCCGGAAAAGGGGTTGGGTGCCCATCGGTTTCCAGAGGGGACGGCTCTCTATTTGATGTTTTTTGAGGAAATTTATCAACTCAACCGGCTCACTCCCTTGGGGGAGGAGGAGAGTAGTAAGCCATCTACTCCCCCGAACCCCCGGCAACTCCGGCATAAACTCCACTTCCGGGATTTTCTCCCCAATTATTTTTTTATACCTTTCAAAGATTTGTCGCCGTTTGGCAACCTTCTCCTCTATCTGCTCCATCTGCCCCACCCCAATCGCCGCCAGTAGATTACTCAACCGATAGTTGTAACCCATCTCCCGATGGCAATACCACGGCACCCCCTCCTCCCGGGCTTGGGTTGCCCATTTCCGGAATTTTTGAGCCAATTTCCGATTGTCGGTAACTACTACTCCCCCTCCACTGGTGGTTAAAATTTTATTTCCGTTGAAACTGAAAACCCCAACCTCTCCAAAGGTTCCGGAGCTTTTCCCATTGGCAAAGGCTCCCAACGCCTCCGCCGAATCCTCTACCAATGGCACCCCATACTTTTCACAGAGGGAGAGAATCTCTCCAATCGGTGCCATCTCCCCGTAAATGTGGGCAATTACCACCGCTTTGGGTTTTTCCTTTTTTAAAGCCTCCTCCAATAGATTCAAATCGATATGCCAGTGGGTAGGGTCGGAGTCGATAAAAATCGGCTCTCCCCCTTGGTAGAGAATCGGATTTACACTCCCTATAAAAGTAAAATCGGAAACCAAAACTTTATCCCCCCTTTCCACCCCAACCCCCCGGAGGGCGAGATGGAGTCCGGCGGTTCCGCTACTGACCGCCACCGCCTCCTTGACGCCGGTATACTCCCTTATCATCTCCTCAAATCGGTTTAAAAACTCCCCCACTGGGGCGATGTAGTTACTCTCAAACGCCTCTTTCAAATATTTAAACTCATTCCCCGACATATCGGGAGGGGAAAGAAAAATCATCAAATTGTCCTTTTTCCATTCTCTCATTTCCAAAACTGGGAAATATTTTAACTAAAAGAGGCTTTTTTAGAAAATTGTAGAGTAATTCTGGAGAGAGAGGATAAAAAGAGAGAGGATAAAAAAGAAAAAAAGGGGGATTAAGCGGGGGCGTCGGCTTTGAGCACCTCTTCCGCCGCTTGATATCCCAATTCAAAGGCTTTTTTGTTGATTTCCACCGCTTTGGGGGGAACGGTTTCAATCATAGTTTTATAAACCAAATCTTTATCCAGATTGTTCATTCTGGTGGCAATTGCCAAAGCTACTACCGATTGGGTAATTACATTCCCCACCTTCTCTTTGGCAATAGTGATAACTTCGATTGGATACATCTTCCACTTCTGTTTATCCTCTTCGGTAGGGTAAACCAGATTGGGCTCATAGACAATAATTCCCCCCGGTTTTACCCCATCTTTGAAGAGTTGATAAGATTTATCGGCAACGGAGAGCATAAAATCGATTTCTCCATCTACCGCATAGGGATAGAGGATAGGCTCATCGTCCAGAATAATATCCACTTTGGTGGGTCCCCCGCGGACTTGGGAGGTGTAGGTTCCAACTTGAACCCCATATTTACCCGCTTTTACATACGCCCGGGCGAGGATTTCCCCCGCCAACAGAACCCCTTGACCTCCAACTCCGGTAAATCTCAATTGTTTCCGCATTATTTACCCCTTACTCTATCGATAAGTTTGTAGTATTCTTCGCAATATTCGGGCTCCTCTTTATGGTGGATAATTCCCCGGGGGAATTTACCCTCTTGCTTCAATTTATACTGCTCTTCGGGACTCAATTTATCCCATTTGGCTTTGGGAATAAGGTTCCCTTCAATCCAGTCCATATTCTTTTTAGCCTGAGCCATTTTGTTTTTCCGTCCAAAGTTTACATGGCAGTTGGAGTGGACATCTACAAAACTAAATCCTTTATGTTGGAAAGCTTTTACAAAAATCCGCTCCAATTTTTGGGCTTGGGCTACACTCTCCCGGGCTACAAAAGTTGCTCCGGCACCGATAGCCAATTCACAGGCATCAAAGGTTGGGTCGATGTTTCCATATTGGGTAGTTACTGACCACGCCCCTTTGGGGGTAGTTGGGGAGACTTGGGAGTTGGTCAATCCGTAAATAAAGTTGTTAATCAATACAAAGTTGAGGTCGATATTCCGTCTACACCCGTGGATTGTGTGGTTACCTCCAATTGCCAATCCGTCCCCATCTCCGGCAACGACAATAACATGCTTATCGGGGTGCATCAACTTAATTCCGGTGGCGTAAGCTACGGTTCTTCCGTGGGTGGTGTGGACGGTGTTGGCATCGATGTAACTGGAGAATCGTCCGGAACACCCAATTCCGGAAACGATACAGATATCATTTTTATCCCACCCCAATTTGGCAAAAGCCCGGATCATCGCTTTCATAATAATTCCATCTCCACACCCCCAACACCAGAGGGTTGGCATCTTATCGGTTCTCAAATAGTAATCGTAATTAAAAGCCATTCTCTACTCCTTATTTTTCTAAAATTTCTCTAATTTTGTTTTTGAATTCGGTTGGGCTAATTGGGCGTCCATTGGCTTTCAAGAGGGTGTAAAGGTCTTTCCGTCCCATTGCCCTTTGAATCTCTTGGAGATACTGCCCTTTGTTCATTTCGGCAACCAAAATCTTTTTATATTTTTGTCCCAACTCTTCCAATTTCTTTTCGGGACTGGGCCAGAGGGTAATAGGTCTAAAGAGTCCAACTTTCAACCCCTCTTTCCGGAGTTCTTTAATCGCCTCTTTTGCCGCCAAACTTACACTTCCATAGGCGATAATCAAAAGGTCTGGATTGTCGTCCATCATAAACTCTTCATTGGACTCCAATTCATCTCTTCTGGAGAGGATTTTGTTGAAGAGTCGGTCAATCAATTTTTGAGAAAGAACCGCATCTTCAGTTGGGAATCCGGTTGGTCCGTGGTGGAGTCCGGTAATATGATACCGATACCCTTGGAAGAAAGGATTCAAAATAGCAGGCTCATCATCGGGCACATCGTAAGGTCGATAATCTTTGGGGTCCCCTTCAAATTTTCTCCGCTCTACCAGAGAAGCCTTCACCTCTTCCAAATCTGGGAGAACCGCTTTCCCTACCATATGCCCCAAAGTTTCGTCCAAAAGCACAAAAACAGGGGTCATCAACTTTTCCGCAATATTGAAAGCCCGGACAACTTCGGTATAGCACTCATCGAGGTTTCCGGGACAGAGGGCGATAGATTGGTAATCTCCGTGGGTTGGGGCTTTGGCTTGGAGAATATCCCCTTGGGCAGGTCGGGTTGGCAATCCGGTGGAGGGTCCACCCCGCATAACATTGGTAATTACCAATGGAACTTCCGCCATAAATCCGAGCCCAATTTGCTCCGCCTTCAAAGAAATTCCGGGTCCAGAAGTATTGGTCATAGATTTAACCCCACTCATACTGGCACCCAAAGCTACGGAAATTCCGGCAATTTCATCTTCCATTTGGATAAAAACTCCACCAACTTTTGGGAGAAGTTTACTCATTTCGTGGGCTACTTCACTGGAAGGGGTAATTGGGTAACCTCCAAAAAATTTACACCCGGCATCAATCGCCGCCAGTGCCGCCAATTGGTTTCCGGTGGATACTACTTCTCTTGGCATTACTTTTCTCCTTTTAATTTTTTAACTTCATTGAGCTTTTTAAATTTATATTCACTCCGCTCCGCTACAAAAATTGCAAAATCGGGGCACTCCAATTCACACTCCCGGCACCCGATGCAATATTCAGGATGGACAACTTTTACCATCTGTCCTAAAATATTGTGGGGGTCTGGAACCATAGTTAAAACTCCGGTGGGACAAAACTCCACACAGAGGTCGCAACTTTTGCACTTGGACTCATCAACCCATACAGGGGTATTTTCGGGGGCTTTCAATTTGAAGAGTTCTGGGTTCAAAGCCATTACCACTCCTTACAGATTTTATTTCTCCAATGTTACCCAATTTAACGGAGTGGACAGGGAAAAAGAGGAGTAAAAAAGCCTTAATCCCGTTTTAATGTTACCTTACTTAACCGGGGGAGAAGTGGAGAAAAGAAAGGAAAAACGAGAAGGGAGAAGTCTATTTTTTAAGGGGAAACCATTGGATAAAGCCTCCCCCTATCGAGCTATTTTTATGTCCCAAACCGCTCCCTATTGCCACAAAAGCCAACTTTTGGGAGAAAGGGTCTTGATGGGGAATTAAATAGAGTTTATTTCCCAAAAATTTCCTACCTTTAAAATAGAGAGTCTGGGGGGTAGTATTCTTCAATTGCACTTTTTCCACAAAAAAAGGGGAGGAAAGGGGCAATTTTTCCCCAAAAAGAAGTTCATATTTTTTCAAAAGATTCCTTTGGAGTGCCTCCAAAAGGGAAGTTAAATCTCCTCCACTCTCCTTGAGAGTCCAAAATCTCTCCTCTCCATTGCTATTTTTTCCCATTTTTATAAAAACCGGATTGAGGGTAACCATACTTCCGATAGGGGTAAATGGAACCTCTTTCAACTGAACTCCGTTAATTTGGAAAATTTTATCTTCATATTGGAAAATAGTGGAAAAAAGTGCGTGGATAATATCTTTTCGAAATGTTCGAAAAATAATCTTTCCTTTTTTGAGGAAAAAACCTTTGGAGTTTGCTTTACCCAAATTGGAAAACACATAGTTTTTGGGAAAGTTTTCCTTATGCTCTTTATATCCCCCCTTAATCAGTAAAGTTGCCAACATTTTGGAGATAGTTTCAGGGGCTTTTTGAAAATGGAGAGGAGCTTTCAGATGGGTGGAAATTACCATTTCATAAAATTTCATTTTTCCCTCTTTTGATGTTAATTGATATCAATTTGTGGATTTTAACTTTTTTTATCTTGAAAAAGAAAGAAAAAAAAGGAGAAGGAGAATCTTTTTTTCTATAACCGGGAAAGATACCGGCTATAACTATCGGGAGCCAATGTAAGGGTCGGTTTTGGCTCCTTTTCCATTAATTTTAAAGCAGTCAATAGATTCAACGCCGTAGAGGGGCCTCCAAAAATTCCTTCTTTCACAATTTTCCTCCAGAACTTTATAACTTCTTCGGAAGACTCCAAAAGGACTTTATCTATCAAATGGAGATTTTTTTCCACCAATGGAGGGACAAAACCTGCCCCGACCCCTTCTACCAGATGGGTAGTTATCGGTTTAATTTGTCCCAATTTTTCCCCCTCTATTCTATTCCACAGAGCCGGGGATTCTTCCGGCTCCACTGCCACAATTTCCACCCCTCTCCTCTTTAAAGCAGAGGCAATTCCCACCAAAGTGCCCCCGGTTCCCACCGCTACCACCACCCTCTCCACTTGGGGAAATTGTTCTAAAATTTCAGGAGCGGTGGTAAAATAGTGGGCTTCCCAATTTGCCCTATTTTCAAACTGTTTCCCCAAATAGGCTCCACTTTTGTGGGCATACTCTTCCCCTTGTCGGAGAGCGTCGGAGATATTTCCATCTACCAAAATCAATTGAGCCCCCAAACTCTTTAAAAGTTTTTGCCTCTCCACCGAATAGCTTTTGGGCATAAAAATAGTTACTTTTACCCCCATTTTTCTCCCCCAATAAGCCAATCCTATTCCGGTATTTCCACTGGTTACCTCTACAACCTCATCTGCCCCCTCCAACAGGGCTTTTTGGAGAATAAAAAGGGCTGGTCTATCTTTGATGGAACCGGAGGGGTTGAGATACTCCAACTTTACTCCTACTCCTCCAAAAGTAATAGTAGGTGTCCCAAACACGCTTTTCCCTTTTAAATCTTCTTTTGGGCAGGGTTATTGCCCATCGGGTTAGGGGAATTTTACCCCTTATTTTTGAAAAGATACAATTTCGGAAAAAAGGAGTAGCGGAGTAATGGGTTGGAAGAAAAATTATCTTTATTGGGTAGGGGTGGGAGTTGTCCTTTTGTTGGGGGGGTGTAGTTATAAAACCTCCACCGACAACATCTATTTGACAATCAAAACCCCCAAATACCGCCTTTCGGATCAGGGATTTTTAAATATTTCCCCCAATCAAAAGGAATTGATTATTTACAAGGAGTTTACCCCTTACAAAATTACAATTGGAAAAAGGGAGATTTGTGAAAGTGGAAAATGCCTTTCCAAAGGGGCTTTTCTCAAAAAAGTTGGACTCTCCGATTACCCTCCTGAAACTTTGGATTTGATTCTGGAAGGGAAACCACTCCCTTTCCTTCCCTCTCCAGAGGGAAACTCCACCACCTTTATCCAAAAAAATAGCCGTTTCTATTATCAAGTTACCAAAACAAAAATCTTTTTCAGAGATAAAAAAGAGAGAGTTCTCATCTCTTTGAGGAAACTTTCTCCCCCTCGGGGGAAAGAGTAGCCCCATTGGTGGGCTTGGCAGGACTCGAACCTGCGACCAACCGGTTATGAGCCGGTTGCTCTAACCAACTGAGCTACAAGCCCAACTTTTTTGATTTTTTTCTCTTATCTCTATTTAAATCATACTTTTGGAAAAATTGGGGAAGGGGAAGGGGGGCTACCTCTTACGAGGTAGCAATGAAATTATAGCAGATTCACCAACCCATTGCAAGGGTTTTTGGATAAAATTTCAACTATAGAGGGTTTAAGGAAGCATCGAAAAGTCGTAAATTTTCGATATTTTTGGTCTTTTCTAACTGGTAAAAAATTTTCCACTTTTTTGTAAAAGGAGCCAAAAAAAATGCAAAAAAAGATAAGAAATTTTTCCATTATTGCCCATATCGACCACGGAAAATCGACCCTTGCCGACCGTTTAATAGAGTTTTGCGGGGGAATTTCCGAAAGGGAGAAGGAGGAGCAACTTCTGGACACAATGGAGATTGAAAAGGAGCGGGGAATTACCATTAAAGCCCAAAGTGTCCGGCTCAACTATAAAGGGTATATTTTAAACCTCATCGATACCCCGGGACATGTTGACTTCAGTTATGAAGTGAGTAAATCCCTCAAAAGTAGTGAAGGGGCTCTATTGGTAGTGGACGCCACCCAAGGGGTGGAGGCTCAAACTTTGGCAAATGTCTATCTGGCATTGGAGAACGATTTGGAAATAATTCCGGTCATAAACAAAATTGACCTCCCATCGGCGGAGCCGGAGCGGGTGGCGGAGGAGATTGAGCAGACCATTGGAATTCCGGCTGAGGAGGCGATTTTCGTCTCCGCCAAAACAGGGGAGGGGATAGGGGAGCTTTTGGACGCAATTGTGGAGAGGATACCCGCCCCCTCTGGGGACCCCGACGCCCCCACCAAAGCCCTAATTTACGATAGTTGGTTTGACAACTATCTGGGGGCAATCTGTCTGGTGCGGGTTTTTGACGGCTCCATCTCCAAAGGGGAGGAGGTTTTGGTTATGGGAACAGGGAAAAAGCACAAAGTTTTGGAACTCTTCTACCCCCACCCCCTCCGGAAACTCTCCACCGAGAAAATCGATACCGGAGAAATAGGGGTGGTGGTAATGGGGTTGAAAAATTTGGCAGATATCCGGGTGGGGGATACTATCACCTCCGCCAAAAACCCCGCCAAAGAGCCGGCAGTCCAGTTTGAAGAGCCCAAAAGTTTCGTTTTTGCCGGACTCTACCCCATCGATACCGATAAATTTGAAGACCTCCGGGAAGCGTTGGAAAAGTTGAAACTCAACGACTCCTCTATCACTTTTGAACCGGAAACCTCCCAAGCGTTGGGGTTTGGGTTCCGGGTCGGATTTTTGGGAATGTTACATATGGAAGTGGTAAAAGAGCGACTGGAGAGGGAGTTTGGATTGGAGCTTATTGCCACCGCCCCATCGGTAACCTATCGGGTAAAACTGACCGATGGGTCAATTGTGGAAATTTCCAACCCTTCCCAACTGCCACCGGTCAATAAAATCGAAAAAATTTACGAACCTTATGTCAAAGCCACCATTTTGACCCCCGCCGAATATGTGGGAAATTTAATCCCCTTCCTCAATGAAAAACGGGGAATTCAAACCAAAATGGACTACCTCTCCCCGGAGCGGGTTTTACTGGAGTATGAAATTCCCCTAAATGAGATAGTTACCGACTTCTACGACAAATTGAAAACTTTAACTCGGGGTTACGCCAGTTTCGATTATGAACCTATCGGTTACCGGGAGGGGGATTTGGTAAAAATGGATATCCGGGTGGCGGGGGAAGTTGTGGACGCACTGAGCGTAATTGTCCCCAAAGCCAAGGCGGAGCGGAAGGGGCGGGAGTTGATAAAAAAAATGAAAGAGTTAATCCCCCGGCAACTTTTTGAAGTCGCCCTCCAAGCCAGTATCGGAAATAAAATTATCGCCCGGGAAAATATTAAAGCCCTCCGGAAAGATGTAACCGCCAAATGTTACGGGGGAGATATTTCCCGGAAACGGAAGTTGTTGGAGAAACAGAAGGAGGGGAAAAAGAGAATGAAAGCTATCGGAAAAGTAAGTATCCCCCAAGAGGCTTTCCTTTCGGTGTTGAAAATAGATTAGAGATTGGGATTTTTTCCTAAAAATTTCTAAAATAAAGAAAGGGGAGGGAAGAGAGAGGGGGAATTACTCTTTTTCCATCTTTTTTTGTGCCTCTTTTTTAAACTCCTCCCAATTGAACTCTTGAAGGGCTTGTTGGGTAATTTTGTAACTACAATATTTGGGACCGCACATTGAGCAAAATTCCGCCTCTTTAAAGACCTCTTGGGGGAGGGTTTCATCGTGATATTCCCGGGCTCTTTCGGGATCCAGTGCCAGTTCAAATTGCCGGTTCCAGTCGAAATGGTAACGGGCGTCGGACATCTGGTCATCTCTCTCCCGAACTCCGGGGATTCGACGGGCGATATCGGCGGAGTGGGCAGCAATTTTGTAAGCCATCATACCTTCCCGGACATCTTCCTCATTGGGGAGTCCCAAATGCTCTTTGGGGGTTACATAACAGAGCATACTGACCCCCAACCACGCAGCTATTGCTGCTCCAATGGCACTTCCAATATGGTCATACCCGGCTCCAATATCCAGAACCAAGGGACCCAAAACATAAAAGGGGGCTTCGTGGCAGTAGATTTGTTCCAATCGGACATTTCTCTCAATTTCGTTGAGGGGAATGTGTCCCGGTCCCTCAATCATAACTTGAACATCTTTATCCCACGCCCGGAGGGTCAACTCTCCCAAAACTTTCAACTCCTCCAATTGCGATTTATCACTGGCATCATAGAGGCACCCGGGGCGGAGTCCATCTCCCAGAGAGAGGCTTACATCATAGGCTCGGCAAATCTCCAAAATTTCATCAAAGATTGTATAGAAAGGATTCTCTTTATGGTGGTGGAGCATCCAAGAGGCGGTCAGACTCCCTCCCCGGCTTACAATTCCCATTTTCCTTTGGGCAATGTGGGGCATCATCTGGAGGAGGAGTCCGGCGTGGATAGTGAAGTAGCTTACCCCCTGTTGAGCCTGTTTCTCCAGAACCCGGAGGATATCGTCATAGGTCATATTCCGGACATCTTTTACCTCATCTACAATTTGATAGATGGGGACGGTTCCGATGGGAACTGGGGAAGCGTCGATAATTGCTTGTCTGATTTCGTCAATATTTTTTGCCCCGGCACTCAAATCCATAATGGTATCGGCTCCATATTTGAGGGCGGTTTTCAATTTTTTAACCTCCTCCTCTATATCCGACGCCAAGGCACTGGCACCAATATTGGCGTTAACTTTGGTTTTGGTAACCCTTCCGATACCCATCGGAACCAAATGGGTGTGATTGATATTGGCGGGGATAATCAATCTCCCCCGGGCGACTTCACTTCTCACCAGTTCCGGGGAGAGATTTTCTACCTTTGCCACATACTCCATTTCCGGGGTAATTACCCCCTGTCGGGCATAGTGCATTTGGGTTCGGACTTTATCTCCTTTTCGGCTCTCTATCCACTCTTTACGCATCTTTTTCCTTTGGTAATTTTTTTCCGGGAAACTGAAAATTGGATTTGGTTACTCTTCTATTTATACAAAAAACTCCCCCCTTTGGCAAGGGGAAAAGAGGGGGAAGATGGGAAAGAAATGGGAAGTATTTTAGTCTTTTCCACTCAATAGACTTGAAGTTGTCTCAATGAATATGATAAAATTTCAAAGGATTTCTCCAAAAGAAAAAAAGGGGCTTTTTTCGATTCTTTCCGAAGAAAATCCTTTTTTCTTCTCAAAATGAAGGTGGAAAGGTTAAAAATGGTCTATTCTCGAAAATTGGAGAATGGAAAAATTGAGTGTCTCCTTTGTCGGCACAATTGTAAATTGAAAGAGGGG
>PUXY01000105.1 GCA_009659955.1 Campylobacterota bacterium
AGGAGCAGAAAAAGGGACGGGAAAAGGGGTTTGTGGAGCATATCCCCCTCCACCACAAATTTAACTTAATCCCCCTTTGTCGAGAACATCACCAAAAAGCCCATCGGGGAGAATTGATTATCCGGGGCTTTATCACCACCGACCGGGGCATCGAACTCCATTATGATGAGGTTGAGCCTTTCTCTTCCCCTTCTACCCCAAATCCCTCTTCCAAAGAGTAATTTCCTCTTCTCAACTTCCCCTCTGGAAATTCTATTTATCTTACTATCTCTCCCTTTTTCTTAAAAAAACTGGGCAAATCTTCCTCTTTTTTCTCTTCTTCTCCCGATGGGTAGAGTCCAATTCCAATAAAGGGGTTTGATATCTCCGACACTTTACATTTTAACCAGTATTGGTATAGGGATTGGGAACTTCTCTCCTATAGATTCAACCCTCTGGAAAATAACCTCTTAATTGCCTAAAATATACAAATTTCCCTCCCATTTCTTTTTTATTTGCCCTATCTGGGTAAAATTAAAACTCCAAAACTGAATTACAGGAGGTGCCCAATGGAGCAGGAAAATAGCCATCAAACTCCCTCAACCAAGCATCGGGGGACAGTGGAAGCTTCATTTGAGTGGAGTATGTGGAAAAGCCGATTGATTGTAATTTTTGCGGTAATTTTTGGGATTGTAGGGGGGATTCTATTTTCAATTGTTGCCAGTTTTGATGTAATTAAGGCGGTCAAGGGAACATTCCAATATTATTTTGGAGAAACTCCCCACTTTTCCGCCGAATTCCATAGTTGGCTAATAGGAAAAATTATTGGGGCGGTAGACCTCTATTTAATTGCGGTTGTCCTTTTTATCTTCTCTTTCGGAATTTATGAACTCTTTATCTCCCGGATTGATGATGCGGAAAATAGTGAAACCGGGAGTCGGATTTTGGCAATCCATAGTCTGGACGAACTGAAAGATAAATTGGGGAAAGTGGTGGTAATGGTGTTGATTGTAACTTTCTTTAAAAAAGTTATCCATATGGATTTTAACACCCCAATGGATATGTTTTTCCTTGCCTTGAGCATTTTCGCCCTTGCCCTCTCCCTCTACTTTCTCCATAAAGGAAGCCATTGAGCCGGTTCCTCTTTGGACCGGTTCCCTCCCGCCGGTTTGGAAGGAGTTTGGGTATCGATTTGAGCCCAGATACAAAACGGTGTAACTTTGATTGTCTCTATTGTGAATTGGAGGGCTCCCGTCCTGTTAAAAAATATGAAGAAATAGGAAATATTCCCCCTTCCCCTACGGAGATTTTGGAGGAGTTGGAGAGGGGGCTTCCCAATTTCCCCAACCTTGATGTGGTTACTATTACTTCCAATGGGGAGCCTACCCTCTACCCCTATCTGGAGGAGATTGTGGAAGGGGTAGAGAGATTGAAAAGAAAAGCCCATTTGAAAGGGGAGAGGTGGAAAAGTTTAATCCTCTCCAACGGAAGCCGAATAGGAGAGGAAAAAATCCGCCAAATATTAAAGGAGTTGGATATTGTAAAACTCTCCCTCGATACCGCCAACCCCAAAACCTTTAAAAAATTGGATAGACCGGTCAGAGGGATAAAGTTGGAAGAGATTATCGCCGGAATGGAGAAATTTCGGCAAATTTACCGGGGAGAATTGATTATCGAAATTTTGGTGGTAAAGGGACTCAATGATACCCCCCAAGAGTTTGAAAAATTGAGGGACGCCCTCTCTTCCATCTCCCCCGATAGAGTCGATATTTCCACAATTGACCGCCCCCCTGCCTACCGGGTGGAGCCGGTGCCAACGGAAAAGTTGTGGGAATTGGCAAAAATTTTGGGGAATTTTCCCATCTACATTCCCTCCCGTCTCCGCGAGACAACTCTCCCCCAATTTCCCAACCTCTCCCGACAGGAGTTGATGGAAACTCTCCGCCGTCGCCCGTTGACAGAGGAGGATTTGAAACTTTTTCCTCCCCAAACCCAAACCCTCTTTTTCCAATTGGAGAGGGAAGGAATCATCTCCAAAAGGGAGATAGGCACTTTAAAATTTTACTCCCTCCGCCCCTAAAATTTCCCCGGGAAAACCCTTTCCTTCTCTCCACCTTCCCTTGTTTTCCAATCGGGAAAAATTTTACTTGACATCAAGGAAATGGAAAGGGGAGTTTGGTAAAATATGCAATCCTTTGAAAAAAGGGGGAAGAGGTTGTTTAAGGTGGTGCTATTCCAACCCCAAATTCCACCCAATACCGGTAATATTGGAAGAATTTGCGTCAATAGTGGAGCGGAACTCCATCTGGTAAAACCTTTGGGATTCTCTTTGGAAGAGAAACATCTGAAGCGGGCAGGATTGGATTATTGGAAAAAGTTGAGCCCTACAATTTGGGAAAATCAGGAGGAGTTTCTCCGGTCTGTCCCCATTGAAAAGTGCCATTTTGCCACAACCAAAGGGGTAAAATTCCATTTCGATGCAACTTTTAAACCGGGAGATTATCTGATTTTTGGAAAAGAGACCGCGGGAATAGATGAAAAAATTCTGGAAAAATACAGGGAGAGAACTATTAAAATCCCTATGGTGCCGGAAGGTCGAAGCTTAAATTTGGCGGTAAGTGTGGGTATTGTGCTTTATGAGGCAATTGGACAAAATTTCCAAGAGTGGAGAAAAAAATATGGATATCAATAAACTTTTTCTGGAAGAGCAGGTTTATGAAGAGTTCTATTTTAATGAGGAAGATGTAGAGCTTTATAGGAAATTGAAGGAGATTCTGGAACCCTATATTGAAATGATGAATTTCCGACGATTTGAAACCAACCTCAATTATAGTTTGATTCTAATCTACTCCATTCCTCAAATTTACGACCTCTCCCGGGAGAGATTGAGTAAAAGGGAGATGCTTGTTCGGATAAATGAAAACTTTTTTATCGTCATCTCCCAAGGCTCCCGAATGGAAGAGGCTATCCAGATTGGAAGCCACATATTGAGCAGTTTCAATCGGGAGATTTTTATGTTGGGACAAAGCCTCAATAAGTCGAAGGTTTCGGTAATTTCTATTGAACATACCAAAGAGATTGATGTAAAAATTTTAAGTTACAAAATTGTGGAGACTTTGAAAGAGATGTTGAAAGATGATAGAAATACTTGGGTGAAAATGGTTAAATTGTGAAATTCGGTAACAATTTTCCACTCCCCCTTTTTCTCTAAAAACGGATATTTTTCCCATAATTTGCGGAATTTACTCCCTCTTCCCTCCCTTGCTCTCCCCCTGATTTAACCTATAATAGGAGAAATTAAAATCAGATTAAGGAGGTCTCAAATGGCAGAAAAGAAAAAACCGATGTTCACCAAAGAGGAAGTATTGAAGTATCACCGGGAGCCGGTGCCCGGAAAAATT
>PUXY01000106.1 GCA_009659955.1 Campylobacterota bacterium
GAACTTTTGGTTTTAACCCTCTATCAACTCTATCGGGAGGGATATCCCCGATTTGAAGAGCTCTATTTGAGCCTCTTGAAAGAGGGGGGAAGCCGTCCCCCCCAACTTCAGTTTGAGAGCTTTGGACTCAATCTGGAAAACCCCAACTTTTGGGAGAGGGGAATTAAATTCCTCCGGGAGATGGTGGAAGAATTCCGGGAATTGGTAAGAAAAGAGAAGGGGAAATAACCAAAGTGAAAGGGTTTATCCTTTCCACTACTCTGGTCAGGGAGGAGGATAAAATAGTAAAAATCCTTACTCCCACAGAAATTTTTACCCTTTATCGTTTCTACGGAGCCCGCCACTCCCCAATTCAACGGGGGAATTTGATAGATTTTGTAATAGAAAAGAATCCCAAAGGGGGGATTGACCGGCTCCGGAGTCCAGTTCAAATTCCCCTCTTATCTCCCACCCTTCCCCTTTTTCTCCCACTCCAGTGGGAAAATTTTTTTCAATTTTTGGCTTTCCACTTCCGGGGAATTTCCACCATCTCCCCCTTTTATTATCGGAAATTGGTGGCAATGGGAGAGGAACTGGGGGTTAGACCTTCCCTTCGGGTTTTGGTGGAAGGACTCTTTGAAATTTTCCAGTTTGAGGGAATTTTACCTCCTATCGGAAAATGTGGGCGATGTGGTCTACCTACAGGAGAGAGGGTAGCACTGGAAAAAAATACCCTCCATTGGTGCCACCCCGATTGTCTCCCTTCTACTCCCCACTTCTTTTCCCCTGCCCTTGGAGAGCTCTACCTTTATCGGAAAACCCTCCTCTTTTCCCAAGGGGAGTTGGAAAAGCTTTGGTTTTTTCTGATTGGGAAAGGAGAATAGATAAAATTAATGGAAAAAAGATAAAATAAATTAGACTCCCCAACTTTATCCAAAGGATTTTGATGATTATCCAAAAGGAGGGTTTTACATTCAAATTTGACCCCAGTAAGTGTGAGGAGTGTGGGGGAAAATGTTGCACCGGTGCCCCCGGTTACATCTGGGTGTCGGAAGAGGAGAGTGAAAAGATAGCCCACTTTCTCCAGATGGAGCCGGCGGAATTCCGGGAGAGATATACCCGCCGGGCGGAGGGGAAAATTAGTTTGATTGAGTATCGTTTGGGGGTCAATAACTACGCCTGTATATTTTTCGACAAAAAGTCCGGAAAGTGTCAAATTTATCCGGTGCGTCCTATCCAGTGTAGAACCTACCCTTTTTGGGATATTTTTAAAGAGAGATGGAAGGAGGTGGCGAGAGAATGTCCCGGTATCTTGCTCTAATTTTGGTAATGGGGGGATTGGTATGGGGGGAAGATAACACTCATCTGTTGGCAAAGGCAGTTTTAATGGAGGGGGAAAATAATCTTTCTGAGGCGGTCAAACTCTACAATAAACTCTACAATTTAAGTGGAGATGAGGAGTTTTTGGGAAAGGAGGTAGATCTTTTAATCTATCGGGGGGAGTATAAAAAAGCGATTGAGTTGGCTAAAAAGGGGAAGAGTCTGGAGTTGAAAAAGAAACTATTTAAGGCTTTGGTATTTGCCGACCGGTTGAAGGAGGCGGAAAAGTTGAAAAATGTGGTGGGAAAGGAGTATTTCTATCATCTTATTATCTCCCATTTGGGGGGACTCAACCAGACCGAAAAATTGAAAAAGTATGCATATCTCCACTATCTGGACACCCACTCCCAAGAAGCTCTAAAAATTTTAGTTACTACCCTTTGGAAATTGGGGGAAGCGGAAGAGGCAGTAACAATTTTGAAAAAACATTTGGCAAAATACCCCAATTCCAAAGTTGCAATTAATCTATTGGGACAAATCTATCGGGATTTGGAAGCGGAAGATGAATTGATAAAACTCTACACCAAATACCCTACACCCCAGCGGTTGGAAATGGTTGCCCAATATCTCTGGGAGAGGGGGAAATATAAAAAACTGGAAAAATGGGTAAAGGAGAGAAAATTACCTGAAATTTGGAAGCTTCGGCTCTACTTTGTGGAGGGGAGATTGAAAGATGGGTATCAAATTGCCCAACATCTGATTGGGGAGGGGGTAGAGCTCCAATTTTATAAAAGTTACTTTGCCTATCGGCTCAAAAAGGAGAACTCCCCCAATCGGGAAGAGGAGTTGAGGGAGTTGGTTGCAACCGCCTGCCAATGGGGGGATCGCCGGGGCTTGGAACTTCTCCTTCCCTATCTGGTCTCCCAAAGGGAGTTTAAATTGGGGGAAGAGGTAGCTCTCACAGGATTGGAAGCGTGGGAGGAAGACCCCTATTTCCTCACCTATTTGGGGGTTATCCATAGTAGGGAAGGAAAATGTTCAGACGCAGTCAAAGAGGTGAATCAAGTAATTACCACCGACCAGAATTTAAACAGATTGATAAAAGAGGTAAAGGAGAGGTGTGTCAATGATATTGCAAAAAATAATTGAAAAGACCCGGGCAGATTTGGAGAAGCGGAAAACTCCCCAATTGATGGAGAAGTATCTCCGACGCCCCCGGAAATTTCGAAATGTAAAAAAAGCCCTCCGCTCCACCCCCGATAACCCCTATCGGATTATTGGGGAAATTAAAAAAGCGAGTCCCAGTCGGGGGGTAATCCGGGAAGAGTTTGACCCTATAGCCATTGCCCAAATCTATAACCGCCATCTGGACGCCATTTCTATTTTAACCGAGCCCCACTTTTTCCGGGGGAGTTTGGAGTATCTTGCAAAAATTGACCAGTTTTCCCAAATTCCCCTTTTGAGGAAAGATTTTATTATCGACCGGTTCCAAGTGGCGGAAGCCTACTATTATGGTGCCGATTTTTTCCTTTTGATTGTAGCGGGGCTTGAAAAAGAAACTCTAAAAGACCTTTACAATTTTGGAAAAGATTTGGGACTGGAGGCTTTGGTTGAGGTGCACAATCGGGAGGAGTTGGAAATAGCCTTGGAGATTGGGGCGGAGATTATCGGATTCAACCATCGGGATTTGAAAACCTTTCAGATGAATATGGAGTTGGGGGAGGAGTTAATTCCCTTAATGCCCGAGGGGACAATAAAAGTGGCGGAAAGTGGGATTCACTCCTTTGAAGTGGTTAAAAAACTCCACAATTTGGGCGTTGACGCCTTTTTGGTGGGAGAATTTTTTATGAAACAACCCTCAATAGAGGAGGGAATTAAGATTTTAAAAGGGGAGAAAGAGTCTTCCAATGGAAAGGAAGGGAGAAGAGGAAAATAAGAAGGGAAAAATAGAAAAATAAAAACCCCTTTTTTAGAAAAGTCGGGGTTGGGGAGGGGTTAATTTAATTTTGTAACTCTTCCGATGATGGGGAGTGTAACCATAGGTCAGTAA
>PUXY01000107.1 GCA_009659955.1 Campylobacterota bacterium
TGGGACGCCCCAAACTCCTCCTTCTTGATGAACCTTTATCGGCTCTCCACCCGGAACTCCGGGAAAAATTGCAGGGGGAAATTCTCAAATTTCACCGGGAATTTGGATTAACCACTTTTCTGGTCTCCCACCACCCGGCAGAGCTCTACCGATTGGCAAACCGGGTAATTGAGTTGAAAAGGGGAAGAGTTGAAAAAATGGGTAAACCCCAAGAGGTTTTACCTACCCGAAAGGGACTCAAAGTTGAAGGGGTAATAGTGGAAGTCCACCCCTCCTTTTTAATTGTCGATATCGATGGAGAGCTTTATCAGGTTTCCCCCAACTCCTCCCAATTCCAATATCTCCCCGGACAGATAGTAAATTTGGCTCTCAAGCCGGAATTGGCAGGGGAGAAGGAATTATTCCTTTCCAACTCTTAAAGTCGGGGGAGGTTGAGGTTGAATCGGAAGGGGGATAGGGTAGATAAATCGACTTTCCAATGACACACTCCGGTTATTTTCCCCGGGAAAATGGGAGGTCAAAGGCGAAAATTGGAGAGATTCAATAAATACCTATACAAATTTTTAGAGACCTATAGAAATTTTTCCTAATCTCCAACCCTCTTCTTATCTATTTTCCCACTTATAGGGAAAGGAGATGGGAAGATATCTCCTTTTGTGGGTGGATACCGGTGGCGGTTTTCAATTTTTGGGCGGAGGTGAAGAGGTTTCGGCTTTTGTCCAGTCGGAGTTTGTTGAGAGCCAATTGGTAATTTTTATTGGCTTTCTCCAGATAATCTCCAACTTTTATCAGATAATCGGCTAAAATCCGGGCGTTGTTGTAGAGTTCGTCGGCAATTTTCCCAATTTCTCCCATATTTGCCAATTGGAGTTTATATCTCCAGACCAGTTCAACCCCCCGGAGGGCGGGAATTAAAGTGGTGGGGGAGGTGAGAAAAACCCCTTTTTGAACGCCATACTCCAAAAGTTGGGGGTCTTCCAGAGCCAGTTGAAACATTCCTTCCACTGGAAAAAAGAGGAAAATTGAATCGGGGGTATTGAGGAGAATTTTATACCCCCTCTCCGCCAGTCGGTCAATCTCCCTCCGGACTCCCTTCCAAAACTCCTTTTTTTTCCACTCTTTTTCCTTTTCGGTGGAGGCGTCCAGATAGGCTCGGTAGAGGGTTAAAGGGGTTTTGGCGTCGATAATTATTTGGCGATTTTCTGGAAGATAGACTACAACATCGGGAATATAATTTTTCCCATCTTTTCCCTTCAATCTAACCTGCCGTCGATACCCAATTTCCGGAGGAATCCCACTCAACTCCAAAAGTCGCTCCAGAAGAACCTCTCCAAAGGTGCCTTGGGTTTTTATCTCCCCTTTGAGGGCGGAGGTCAACTTTTCCGCCTCCTCCGAAAGTTGCCGGTTGAGGTTAGCCAACTCCAGAAGTTGCCCCTCCAATTTTCCGATTTTCCCCGCCTCGGTTTGGTGGAGTTCCTCCAATCGTCGCCGGAACTCCTCCAACTGGGTTTGGAAAGGGAGTAAAAGTTGGCTCAACTGCCCCCGGCTCTCCTCCGCCAATTTTTTCCGTTGAAGTTCGCCAATTTTTATCCCCAACTCCTCCACCATCTTTTCCAGTTGGGCTCCGGTTCTACTCCTCTCCTCAAGCTGTATCTCCAACCGCCCCTTTTCCATCTCCAATTTCTGTTTCTCTTCCCGGAGGAGATTTACTTCCCTCTCCAACTTTTCTCGACCCCTCCTCTCCAGTTCCAACTCCTCCCCAATCTCTCGACTCCTCCACCAGAAGAAGAGGGAGGTGAAGGTTAGAGCCGAAAAAACTCCCCCGGCAACTACCCAAAAAATTTCCATTATCTCCGCTTCTTACCCTTCCCGGTTTTGAAGGAACTCCAAAAGTTTCTCTATCCGATCCACTACCTCATCTCTCCCCAAAATTGCCAAAAGGGTGCCCAAATCGATACCCCTCGCCTCACCTACAACGGCAATTCTCAACGGGGGCATAACCTCCCGGGGTTTGGCTCCGGTTTCGGCAACAAACTCCTCCAAAAGCTTGTCCCACTCTGGGGGAGTAGCCGGAGCAACCCCTTTCAACTTCTCTTTCAACTCTCCCAACCGTCTGGGGGCGTCCCCTTTTAAAAAGCGTTTTACCCCTTTGGGGTCGTAATTGGAGGGGGGAGTTAAAATTTTTCCAATCTCTTCCGCCATCTCTTTGAGGGTTTTTACCCGCTCTTTCAACTGCCCCAAAAGCCACTCCCCTTTTTCCCCGGCAGGAACCTCTACCCCAAAATCCCTTTTCAAAATTTTTACCAGCCGGTCATTGGGGGAGTTTTTAATGTAGTAGCTATTGAGCCAATCCAGTTTGGACTGGTCAAAGCGGGAGGGGGCTTTGTTGATATTTTTGGGGTCAAAGAGTTGAATCATCTCCCCAATCGAAAAAATCTCCCTATCCCCATAACTCCACCCCAACCTTACCAAAAAGTTGAGAAGGGCTTCGGGGAGATATCCATTTCTCCGATACTCCAATACATCGACTGCCCCGTCCCGTTTGGACATTTTCCCCCCTTTTTCGTTGTGAATCATCGGAAGATGGTAAAAATTGGGCACCTCCCACCCAAAGGCGTTGTAGAGGAGAATCTGTTTAAAAGTATTTCTCAAATGGTCATCACCCCGGATAATATCGGTCATTCCCATCAAATGGTCATCTACCACCACCACAAAATTGTAGGTTGGAGTCCCATCGGATCGGGCAATTACAAAATCCTCAATCTCCTCCAGTTTTACTTTCTGCTCCCCCTTTACCCCATCTTCAAATTTCAACTCCCCTTCCAGTGGGGTTTTAAATCGAATTACAAAAGGTTTCTCCAACTCCCCTTGGAAGTTTCGGTATTTTCGAATATCTATCGGGGGAGTGCGTCCCTCCCTTTTGGCTTTTCTAATCTCCTCCAACTCCTCGGGGGTGAGATAACATTTGTAAGCCTTTCCCTCTTTCAAAAGTTGATCAATATATTTTTTGTAAATCTCCCCCCGTTGGCTCTGGTAAACCACCTCCCCATCATAATTGAGTCCAACCCAATCAAAGGCTTTTAAAATAGCTTCTGTAGCCTCTTCCCGGTTCCGTTGCCGGTCGGTATCTTCAATCCTCAATCTAAACTCTCCCCCATTTTTCCTCGCCCAAAGCCAGTTGAAAAGGGCGGTTCTCAACCCCCCAATATGTAAAAAACCGGTAGGTGAGGGTGCAAATCGGGTTTTTACCATTCTGTTACCTTTTTTCCGGGAATTATATTCTATTTTAATTTTGGACTAAATAAGTATGATATAATTGGTTAACTTATCAAATG
>PUXY01000108.1 GCA_009659955.1 Campylobacterota bacterium
AAAAAAGGGAAAAAGAAGGGAGGGGATTATGAACACCCTGCAGGGATTTTTCCGTTCATAATTCCGATGAGGAAATCTTCCAAATCTTTCAATTTCCCTTTTTTGATAATTTTTTCTACTCCTGCAGCGGCTTTATCTTGTCCAGCTGCTTTCAATTTTTCGATAAGCCCTTTTCCGTTATCTGCAAAAAGAGCTTTCAATTCGTCAGGAGTTTTAACTCCCAAAACTTTAATCAATTGAGTAGATTTGAGATGGGCTTTCTTTTTAACATATTTGTTGTAATATTTATACCCTTTGTTGTAGTCTGCCAATGCAGAAGTTGCCAGCAATCCAGTTGCGATAACTCCTGCTACCAGAACTTTTCCCAATCTCATCTGCAACTCCTTTCGTTTGTTGTTTTTTGATTTAATTTATTGTAACTCCGTTTTATTAAACGAATATTAAAAAAAGGGAATCCCTCCCCTTCCCACCTTTTTGGGAAGGCTCCATTAACCTCCCTTTAATTATTTTCCGGTGAAATTCCTATTTCGAAGGGAGTTCCTTCTACACTTTCTTCATTTCTCTCTCCTGTTCCGTAAAAAGTAAAATAGAGGTTAGAAAGAGATATTTAAAATTTACAAATTGGGGCTCTAAAATTTGGAGAGTAGATACAATTTTTTTCTCTTTCAAATTCTCTTTTAAAATTTTAAAGACCGATTGTTATTTTTTCCTTTAATCGATAAGAAAAAAAGGGGGATAGAGGGGATTTTTTTCTATCGCCCACTGGTAATAATATTTATTACCCAATTCCGGTAATTTTTGAGGGGGTTTATTCCCACCAAAATCATTGCTATATACTCTTTGGGGTTGGGGCTATTCAAGTGCCCTTTTTCAATAGGGGTAAATTTAAAGGTGGAGTTGTCGGAAAGGAGGTGTTGGCGGATAGCGTCTACAATTTTCTGCTCCTTGGGGGTAAACTCCTCTTTGGAGAGGGTGTAATAACAATTTTGTTGCCGATAAAGGGGGTTGTAATTGGTGCAGAGTGTGCCGGTGCGTCGGTTATACCAATCGTGGCGGAGGATATATTGGGGAACTCCAAAGAGAGTCATCAAAGCCCTTCTCATTATCAAAAAGTGGGGGAAATAACGGGCATATTCTGGCCGGCTAAAGAGTTTGTAGTAATATTTTTCAAAGAGTTCCTCCCGGGCTTGGTGGAGAATATCCATATTGGAAACAAATTTTTCGTCAAAGGCAAACCAATAGGGAAACATATAATTTTTCCCCATCAATTGGAGAAGGCTAAAATCTGAGAGGGCTTGGAGGGATTTGACAATAGAGTCCTGTTCAGATGTTTTACTGCTCATTCCCAAAGAAAAATTGAGGAAGGAGATGGCGAAATTTAGATTGGAGTTCCGTTGGGAGAAGTGAATGACATTTTTTACCGCGGAATCCACATTTCCTTTGGCATCGGTTAAAGTGAGAGACATTCTAATCCGGTAAGTATTGCTACTTCCCCCCATTCCTCCCACTGCACTCCCCTGAACTACCCCCGCCCCTTTCTCCCCATCGAAATCGAGGCTTCCACTCCGATTGGAGAGATTTTCTGCCACCACTTCTCCAGTGATAACTTGGGTGTAATCGGGGCTATTTACCACCAATTGAAGGATATTGCCCATCTCCTCTTTGAAATCTACATAATAATCGAAATTATCGGGGATAAGTCCTTTGGTCGCCCTAATAGGTCCCAATAAAATTTTATCGGAGGGGAGTTGTTGTCCCGTTAAAATATAGGTATAAGAGAGAATCATTCGCTTCTCTTTCCGGAAAGCCTCCCGATAGAAGGTTTTAACGGTGGAGGGGAGTTGAGCCACCGCTTTCTTGGGTTCCGGAGGTTGGCAATCCCCTACCATACACCCAAAATTAATCTTTTGGCACCCTCCCAAAAAGAGCCCCATTCCCACAATTCCGGCTAAAAGGAGATTTTTCCGCTCCATTTTCTACCCTTTCTTTGAATCTTCGGGTTCAATTTTAATGAAAGGAAAGGGGATTGGGAAAGGTTTATTTCCTTTTTACTTCTACATCTCTAATATAGGTAACTACTCTCCTCACTCTACTTTTGGGGGTAAGGGTTGTCTCCCCAATTTTTAGAACTTTCCTCTTTTTTCTATATTTTTCCATTACTCTTATCGGTTGCACTTTTCTCCCCTCCACTTTTACCCTATCTACAACTGCCACCGCTTCCACTTGTTTATTTCTCCACCTTTTTCCCCGGAGGGTGGTGGCTCCGACTTTTATCTGGTCTGCATCGGTGGCAACCTCTACCCTATTTATATATTTGTAAATGGTGTGTCCAGATGCATCTTTGCCATTCCCAAATTTGGCGTGGGTAATTGCGGTAGCCTTCAAAAAGGCTGGGTTGGAGGGGGAGGGGCGATTGAGGGGGATAGCTCCGACTATTCCCAAAACTCCAATTAAATAGACTCCAATCTTTTTCATCTGTTTCCCTTATTTGAGGAGTTGATTTTCCCGACTGGAAAGCTAAATAGTGGAATTGGCAATAAAAGGGAATTTTTTGGCAACTATTTAGTTTATCAATTTAAATCTATTAACTTTAAATTTTCTGCTTTTACTCAATTTTACCCATATTATCAATATTTTTTACCCCTTCCCCCTCCTTCTTCTATAAAAAAGTTTCAGATAATTCCCCCCATTTGGAGGAGGCGATAAAAAATCCCCGCCAAAAGGGTGCCGAAAATCCCTGCCAAAAGGTCATCTGCCATTACCCCCCACCCCCCTTTCAATTTTTGGTCAATTTTTCCGATAATGGAGGGTTTCCAAATATCCATCAATCGGAAGCCGGCAAAAATTAAAACCATTTTTAGCCAATCCCATCTATCTCCCCATTGGAAGAGTGCCAATCCCAATAAGATTCCGGCAATTTCGTCGATAACGATTCTACTATCGTCGTGGAGTCCCCCCTCCTTTTCAAATTTATCGGTCAATTTAACTCCCACAATGGTAAAAAGGAGAGCCAAAAGAGCCAGAGTCAAATTGGGGGTGGGAAAAGTGTAAATTATCACCCCTCCAATTATCAAACCCACCAAACTTCCCCACGTGCCGGGGGCTTTGGGGAGGAGTCCAGAGCCAAAGCCGGTGAGGAGAAACCATTCAAACTTTTTCATTTTTCTCCCCCTTTTAAATCAGAAAGGGGAGTTTGGGGAGTCCGGCATCTTCGGGGAAACCGGCAATTAAATTGCCATTGGCCACCGCTTGGGAGGAGGCTCCCCGGAGGAGATTGTCGATAACCACATTTACATAGAGGTGGGTGCCGTTGGTCATTGCAAAAATATCGC
>PUXY01000109.1 GCA_009659955.1 Campylobacterota bacterium
CCTTTTACCTTTTCAATATATTTTACGCTATTGATGGCGGAGGTGGCTCCATCGCCGGCGGCACAGACAACCTGTCGGCTACTCTCTGCCCTCACATCTCCGGCTCCATAAAGTCCCGGGAGGGAGGTCTCCATTTTCAGATTTACCACAATTTCCCGCCGGTCATTGAGCTCCACCAACCCCTCCACCAGTTGGGTATTGGGGTCCATTCCCACAAATACAAAAACCCCGGGCACAGGGAGAAAGTGGGTTTTACCTTCCCTTTCCACAACTATCCCCTCCACCAACTGCTCCCCTTTAACCTCAACAACCCGGCTATTCCACCAAATTTCAATATTGGGGGTGTTGAAGACCCGTTTTTGGGTGGTGGGGGCTGCTCGGAACCGGTCTCGCCGATGGATTAAATAGACCTTTTTGGCAATTTTGGAGAGGTAGAGGGCTTCTTCAAGGGCGGTATCTCCTCCGCCGATTACTGCCACCTCTTGCCCCTTGTAGAAAAAGCCATCACAGACGGCACAATAACTGACCCCTTTTCCGGTGAACTCCTCCTCCCCTTTGAAACCCGCTTTCCGGTGGCGGGAGCCGGTGGCAACAATTACTGCAATGCTCTCATACCGGTTGGAGGCGGTCTCTATTTGGAACCGGTCTCCCTTTTTGGATAGGGAGGTAACCTCTTCCAATCTCAACTCCGCTCCAAATCGGGTTGCCTGTTCACTCCAACACTCCATAAAGGAGAATCCATCTTTTACCTGACAAACCCCGGGGTAGTTTTCAATTTCACTACTTAAGGTAATTGCCCCTCCCGGATTCAATTTCTCCAAAATTAGAGTTTTCACCCCCAATCTACTCCCATAAAGCCCCGCGGTGAGTCCTGCAGGTCCCGCTCCAATTACAACTAAATCCCATTTCTCCCTTTGAAGGGAGTCGGGTTTTTCCATTTTGCCACTCTCCATTTTCTACACCTCCTTTTAAAAATTGAGTAAAAAGGCTCATTAAAATTGGTTAATTTTAACCCAATTTTATTGAAATGGAGTAGTTTAAGAGAGACTTTTTTCCGGAGAAATTGGGATTGCTTCTATATGTTAAGATTTTATCAAAACTAAACCAAATTAAGGAGTGGGGTAATGAAATTTAAGCTTTTCAGTGGGACAGCAAATCCGGAGTTGGCAAAGGATATTTCCAGTTATCTGGATCGTCCATTGAGCAAAATTACCATCAATAGATTCAGTGATGGGGAGATAAATGTCCAGATTGGGGAGAGTGTCCGGGGAACCGATGTCTTTATTATTCAACCGACCTGTTCGCCGGCAAATGATAATTTGATGGAGTTATTGATTGTAACCGACGCAATGAGACGGGCAAGTGCCAAAAGTATTACCGCTGTGGTTCCCTATTTTGGATATGCCCGGCAAGATAGAAAAGCTGCCCCCCGGGTGCCGATAACTGCCAAATTGGTTGCCAATATGATGGAAAAAGCGGGGATTGACCGGGTGGTAACTTTAGACCTCCACGCCGGGCAGATTCAAGGATTTTTTGATATTCCGGTAGATAATCTCTATGGAAGTATTCTCTTTTTCAACTATTTCCGGGAGTTGCCGGTTGAGAATCCGGTTATCGCCTCCCCCGATATTGGGGGAGTTGCCCGGGCACGGCATTTTGCTTCCAAATTGGGGTTGGATATTGTAATAGTTGACAAACGGCGGGAGAAAGCCAATGTGAGTGAAGTAATGAATATTATTGGAAATGTAGAAGGGAAAGATGTGATTTTAATTGACGATATGGTCGATACCGCCGGAACACTGGTCAACGCTGCCCGGGCTTTGAAAGAGAAGGGGGCGACTTCAGTCCGGGCTTTTGCCACCCACGGAGTTTTGAGCGGACCCGCCTTTGATAGAATTGAAAACTCCCCATTGGATAAACTGATTATTACCGACACAATTCCCCTCAAACGCCCCAGTCCCAAAATTGAAGTTCTCAAAAGTGGACGGCTCTTTGCGGAGGTGATTCGCCGGATTATGTATAACGAAAGTATTAATAAACTTTTCATCTAACTTTGCCCCTTCTCCCCCCTTTTCCCCTCCGATTTAATCGGTTTCTTCCTTAAGCAAAGGAAAAAATTGGGGGGTTCAAGTGTAGATTTTCTCCCAATTATTGATATAATTCCTCCGCTATTTTGCTATAATTTTCCCCCCAAATTCCGGCGTGCACCTTTTGCACGGGTTAATTGGGCGTGTGGAAAACACGAGTTCAATAAAAGGAATGGATTATGGAAAAAATCCGGATTAAGCTTCAAGCTTATGACCATCGGGTGCTGGATCGGACGGTTTCAATAATTACAGATGCGATTAAACGGACTGGAGCGGAAGTAAAAGGTCCAATTCCTCTACCTACCAAAATCCGACGCTACACAGTTTTGCGGTCTCCCCATATTAATAAAGATAGTCGGGAGCAGTTTGAAATTCGGATTCATCGGCGACTGGTTGATGTTATCAACGCTTCTCCCGATACCATCGACCAGTTGATGAAATTGGAGTTGGCACCGGAAGTTGATGTTGAAGTTCGGGCATTAAGTTAAGGAGTTGGAGATGGAATTTATTGTTGAAAAAATTGGAATGAGCCGGACTGTGGGAACCAAAAGTATTCCGGTAACCCTTTTAAAAATTGTTCCGGCAAAGGTTTGTGAGTTGAAGGGAGATGGGAAGGCGTTGGTTGCCTATCCCCGGGGGAAAAAGCTCAACAAACCGATTGAGGGACTCCAGAAAAAATATGGATTGAGCAAAGAGTTCAATCGGTTTGTGGAGTTGAAAGTTGCCAATAGTGAAACTGGAGATTTGGATTTGAGCCCCCTCAATGACGCCAAAAAGGTGAAATTGACCTTCAATAGTAAAGGTCGGGGATTCCAAGGGGTTGTAAAAAGATGGGGATTTGCCGGAGGACCGGGAGCCCACGGGAGCCGATTCCATCGGGCACCGGGGTCAATTGGGAACTGCGAATTCCCCGGACGGGTAATGCCCGGGAAAAAAATGCCGGGACATTACGGAAATAAAAAAGTTACCGTAAATGCAGAAGTTGTGGAGTTTGATCCGGAATTGGGGGTTTTGGTAATTAAGGGGTCTGTTCCCGGACACAACGGAAGTCTTGGAAGAGTAAGGATTGTAAAATGAGTGTAATTGTGTTGAATGAGAATCTGGAAAAAGTAGAAGAGCAAAGTTTGCCGGAAGAGTTCAAGGGAATTAACCCCCACAATCTCTATCTCTATGTAAAAGCCTATTTGGCAAATCAACGGGCAGGGACTGCCCACACCAAAACCCGGGGAGAAGTCCGCGGTGGGGGACGGAAACCATTCCGGCAAAAGGGATTGGGACGGGCTCGGCAAGGGTCTATCAGAGCACCCCAATGGGTTGGAGGTGGTGTAGCCCACGGACCACGGAATGAGCGGAACTGGAGCCAAAAGATCAATAAGAAGCAGAAGCGGGTGGCATTGAAGTATGCCCTCAATGAAAAGAGTGAAAATAATGCCCTCTTTGTAGTTCCCTCCATTAAAATCGAAAGCGGAAAAACCAAAGATGCAGTTAAGTTCTTGAAAAACTTCCCCGGATTTCGGGATTATCTGATTGTGGTAGATGATATGGACGAAAAAACCTATTTGGCATTCCGGAATTTGCCCAATGTATATGTTATCTATCCGGAAGAGCTCAATGCCTATTACACCTCCATCTACCAAGCAGTTATCTTCGATTCTGCCTCATTTGAACAAGTTGTAAAGGGTTAAAGATGGCGGATATTACCGATATCAAAGCAATTGTTTACACTGAAAAGAGTTTGAATCTCCAAGAGCAGGGGTATTTGGTGGTGCAAACCACCCCCAAAGTAACTAAAAATCAATTGAAACAGATTTTTAAAGAATACTTTGGGGTAACCCCATTGAAAGTCAACTCCCTCAAACAGAAAGGGAAACGGAAAGGGTTCAAAGGGATTAAAGGGAAGCGGAATGACTATAAAAAATTTTATGTCAAGCTTCCGGAAGATGCAAAAATTGAAAGTATTAGCGTATAAGGATTGAGCGATGGGTATGAAAACTTATAAACCTTACACCCCTTCCCGGCGGTTTATGACCACTATCGATAATAGTGATATTACTTCCAAACCGCAAGTTAAAAAACTTTTGATTAAACTCCCCACCAAAGCGGGGCGGAATAATCAGGGAAGAATTACCTCCCGCCACCGGGAAGGTGGACACAAAAAACTCTATCGGATTATCGATTTTAAACGGAACAAATTTGGAGTTCCCGGGAAAGTTGTAACTATTGAGTATGACCCCTATCGGAACTGCCGAATTTGCCTCATCTCCTATTTTGATGGAGATAAACGCTACATTATCCAACCGGAAGGGTTGAAGGTTGGAGATGTTGTAATGGCAGCAGAGGGGGGATTGGATATTAAACCGGGAAATGCAATGAAATTGAAAAATATCCCCGTGGGAACCGTCGTCCACAATGTGGAGTTGAAACCCGGAAAAGGGGGACAAATTGCCCGGTCTGCCGGAAACTCTTGCCAAATTATGGGACGGGAAGGAAAGTATGTAATTCTCCGGTTGCCTTCCGGTGAAATGCGGAAAATTTTGGGAGAGTGTATGGCTACCATCGGGGTAGTTGGAAATGCCGAATACCAAAACATTACCATCGGAAAAGCGGGACGGAGCCGATGGTTGGGAATTAGACCCCAAACCAGAGGTATTGCAATGAACCCTGTTGACCACCCCCACGGAGGAGGGGAAGGTCGGAGCAAAGGGAACCACCCTGTTACCCCTTGGGGAATGCCAACCAAAGGGTATCGGACTCGGAAGAAGAAACCTTCCGACAAATACATTATCTCCAGAAGAAAGAAATAAGGATAGGCAATGGCTCGGAGTTTGAAAAAAGGACCATTTGTAGACGAGCACTTGATGAAAAAAGTTTTGAAAGCTCAAAAAGAGAAAAACCCCAAACCTATCAAAACTTGGTCCCGGCGGAGCACCATTGTGCCTGAAATGATTGGACTTACTTTCAATGTCCACAATGGAAAAGATTTTATTCCGGTTTACATTACCGAACGGCATGTAGGGCACAAACTGGGAGAGTTTGCCCCTACCAGAACCTTCCGGGGGCATAAAGGTTCGGTGCAAAAGAAAATTGGGAAATAAGGATAGGTGATGAGTAGAGCAATTTTGAGATTTGTCCGGTTGTCCCCTACCAAAGCCCGGCTTGTTGCCCGGGAGATTCAGGGGATGAATGGCGAAGAAGCGTTGGCAAAATTGGAATTTATGCCCAATAAAGCAGCAAGAATTATTGCCAAAGTCGTAACCAGTGCAATTGCCAATGGGGGGTATGATGCCGATGAGGTAATAATCAAATCTTGCCGGGTAGACCGGGGACCTTACCTGAAAAGATATCGCCCCAGAGCCCGGGGAATGGCAAGTCGGATTTTGAAACCTACCTCCCATATTTATGTAGAAGTTGAAAAGGAAAGCTAATGGGACAAAAGACCAATCCTATCGGACTCAGATTGGGGATAAATAAAAACTGGCGAAACCGGTGGTTTGTAGATTACAACACTATGCCTGAAAAGGTTTTGGAAGACCACAATTTGAGAAAATTCTTGAAAAAACGGCTCTTCTATGCCGGAATTAGCGAAATTATTATTGAACGGACTGCCAAAAAACTCCGGATAACTATTTTCGCCGCAAAACCGGGGATTATTATCGGAAAAGGTGGAAAAGATATCGAAAAATTGAAACAAGAAATTAAAGAGATGGTGGGGAATAAAGAGCTTATTCTCAATATCAAAGAGGAGAGAAACCCCAACATTTCTGCCCAATTGGCAGCGGAGAGAATTGCCACCCAACTGGAAAGACGGGTTAATTTCCGACGGGCTATGAAAAAAGTGTTGCAAGATGCTCTCCGGTCTGGGGCAAAAGGGGTAAAAGTTCAAGTTGCCGGACGGCTCAACGGGGCGGAGATGGCACGGACTGAATGGTATTTGGAAGGGAGAGTTCCACTCCACACCCTCCGGGCAAGAATCGATTACGGATTTGCCGAAGCAATGACCACCTATGGGGTAATTGGAGTTAAAGTTTGGATTTTCAAAGGGGAGGTTCTCCAACGGAAAGGACAACTTTTGGGAGGAAGCACCGCCCCCGATGAACGGAGACGGGAAGAGCCCCGGAGAAGAAAACCGATGAGAAAAGGACGCCGAAATGTTGATGCCAAAAAGAACTAAATATAGAAAACAACAGAAAGGGCGGAACCGGGGAAAGGCTTACCGGGGAAATCGCCTCGCTTTTGGAACCTATGGATTGAAAGCGATTGAATTGGGACGGATTGACTCCCGACAGATTGAAGCGGGTCGGGTTGCTTTGAGCCGGACAATGAGACGGACTGGAAAAATCTGGATTCGGGTATTCCCAGATAAACCTTTGACCGCCAAACCGGTGGGAGTTCGGATGGGTAAAGGGAAAGGGAGTGTTGAAAAATGGGTTATGAATATTCAACCGGGAAGAATTATTTACGAAATTACTGGTGTAAATGAAGAAACCGCCTTGAGAGCTCTCCGGTTGGCGGCGGCTAAAATGCCCTTCAAAACAAAAATTGTAACAATGGAGAGTGAAAATGAGCTATACTAAATTGAAATTCCAAGATTTGTTGGAAAAGAGTGAAGCGGAGCTCCAACAACTCCTCCGGGAGAAAAAAATGGAGCTTTTCGAAAATAGAATTAAATTGAAAACTATGCAATTGCGGGATACCTCCATTATTTCAAAATTGAGAAAAGATATTGCCCGGATTAAAACGGCAATGAGACAAAAAAGGGGTAACTGATGCCACGACGGATAATTAAAGGGGTTGTAATTAAAAAGAGCGGGGATAAAACTATCAATGTATTGGTAGAGCGGAGAATTATGCACCCCCGATACCACAAAATTGTAAAGCGGTTTAAAAAATTTTTGGTGCACGATGAAAATAATGAAGCCCAAGTTGGAGATGTGGTAACCGCAATTGAACATCGCCCCATCTCCAAACGGAAGAGCTTTGTTCTCAAAGAGATTGTTGAAAGAGGAGAGTAGAGATGATTCAGCCATTTACCAGACTGAAGGTAGCCGATAATAGCGGGGCTAAAGAAATTATGTGTATTAAAGTGTTGGGGGGAAGCCGACGGAGATATGCCCGGGTAGGGGATATTATCGTCGCTTCTGTAAAAAAAGCCCTCCCCAACGGCAGAATTAAAAAGGGTCAAGTGGTAAAGGCGGTAGTAGTCCGCACCAAAAAAGAGATTCAACGGGAGAATGGGTCTCTTATTCGATTTGATGATAACGCAGCAGTTATTATTGACAATAAAAAAGAGCCTATCGGAACCCGGATTTTTGGACCCATTGCCCGGGAAGTTCGGTATCAAGGCTTTTTGAAAATTACATCACTTGCTCCGGAGGTGTTATAATGGCACGGCGAAAAAATCAACCCCCAAAATTCAAAATTAAAAAGGGGGATAAAGTTAAAGTAATTACCGGAGATGATAAAGGTAAAGAGGGGGAAGTTTTAAGAGTTATCCCCAAAGAGGCGAAGGTAATTGTAAAAGGGGTAAATCTCAAGAAAAAGGCGGTTAAACCGACCGAAGAAAACCCCAAAGGGGGATTCCAATATATTGAAGCCCCAATCCATATCTCCAATGTAAAAAAAGTAGAAGGTTGAGGCTATGTTTGAAGTAAAAGAGAAGTATTACAATGAAGTCCGACCCAAATTGGTAGAGGAGTTTAATATCCAAAACCCTATGTTAATCCCCAACCTCTCCAAAATTGTTGTCAGTGTAGGGGTCGGAGAGGGTGCCCGGGATAAAAAATTGATCCAAAATGTGGCAGATACCATTACTATTATCACCGGTCAACGGGCTGTAATTACCCCTGCCCGGAAGTCTGTAGCAGGTTTTAAAGTCCGGGAAGGTATGCCCATTGGGGTAAAAGTTACTTTGAGAAAAGATTATATGTGGAGTTTTCTCCAAAAATTAATCTCTATTGCCCTCCCCCGGGTTCGGGACTTTAAAGGGGTAAATAGAAATGGATTTGATGGACGGGGGAACCTCAATTTCGGTATTGATGAGCAACTTATCTTTCCGGAAGTGGATTACGACGATATTTTGAAAGTCCACGGAATGAATATTTCAATCAATACCACAACTGAAGATGACAAAATGGCTATGCGGATGTTGGAATTAATCGGATTCCCATTCACAAAAGGAAATTGAAATGGCAAAAAAGAGTTGGATAGCAAAAAATAAACGGAAACCCAAATTCAAAGTTCGGGCTTATACCCGATGTGCAATTTGTGGACGGAGTCGCTCCGTTTACCGGGATTTTGGAATTTGCCGGATTTGTCTCCGGAAAATGGCAAATGAGGGGTTACTCCCCGGTGTTAGAAAAGCAAGTTGGTAAAAGGATAGGGAGATGTTGAACGATATTATTGCCGACGGATTGACCCGGATTCGAAACGCTTCGATGCGGGGATTGGAGCAGACCACCCTTCTCCACTCCAAATTGATGGAGGGGATTGTAAAAATTTTGAGAGAGAAGGGGTATATCTCCAATTATCGGGTTGAGACCGATAAAAAATCCCCCAACAAAAAATATATTGTAGTTACCCTCAAATATGAAGATGGAGAGCCTGTAATTCACGAATTGACCCGGGTCTCCAAACCGGGAAGACGGGTTTATAAAGGGTATCAAGATATCCGGAATTTCAAAAACGGATATGGAGTTGTAATTTTGTCCACCAATAAAGGAATTCTCCCCAACGATGAAGCCTATCGGTTGAAGGTTGGTGGAGAAGTTCTCTGCACTATTTGGTAATAAAGGAGAAAAATGAGTCGGATAGGAAAATTACCCGTAAAGTTGGCACCGGGATTGAGTGCCACACTTGAAGGGGATAAATTGATTATCTCCAAAGGGAATGAGAAACAGGTTATCGATACCCGCGGAGTGGTAGAGGTGAAAATTGAAGGGGATACCCTTACCTTTGCCCCAAAAGAGAACACCAAATTTGCCAAAGCGATGTGGGGAACCGTCCGGGCATTGGCTGCCAATGCGGTGGAGGGTCTCACCAAGGGGTTTGAAAAGAAATTGGAAATTAACGGAATTGGATACCGGGCAAATATTCAGGGGAATAAACTGGTTCTTCAAGTGGGGTATTCCCATCCGGTTGAGTATGCAATTCCCCAAGGAATTACTATCACCGTGGAAAAAAATATTATTACCGTTAAGGGGAGTGATAAGCAGAGGGTTGGACAAACCGCTGCCGAAATCCGGGCTATCCGGAAACCGGAACCTTACAAAGGTAAGGGTATTAAATATGTAGATGAAGTTATTATCAGAAAAGCTGGTAAAACAGCGAAAAAATAGGGGTGAGTAATGAGAAGAAGTAAAGAACTTAAAAAACGGGATATTCGGAGAAAGAAACGGAAACTCCGGGTTCGATATAGAGTTTTGGGAACCAGTGAAGTTCCACGGGTATCCATTAAAAAAACCAACCGGTATCTGATTGTTCAAGCTATCGATGATACCAAAGGGCACACTTTGGCATTTATCAATAGCGGACATTTGGAAGAGAAAATCCCCTGCAATATTGAAGGGGCTAAAAAAGTGGGAGAGCTTTTTGCGGAAAAACTGAAATCCGCCAATATTTTGGCTGTTAAATTTGACCGAAACGGCTATAAATACCACGGAGTAGTGGCAAAATTTGCCGACACACTCCGCGAAAACGGGATTAAATTATAAGGACGGAGAATGGTTAAGAGAGATAAAACTATCGTCAGACCCAATGAGGTTGATAAAGAGGAGTTTGAAGATATCGTCGTAAAAATTGGACGGGTTGTCAAAGTTGTAAAAGGGGGACGGCGGTTCCGGTTCAACGCTCTGGTGGTAGTTGGAAACCGGAAAGGGATTGTGGGAATTGGAACCGGAAAAGCCAAAGAGGTTCCCGACGCTATCCGAAAAGCAAAAGAGGACGCCTTCAAAAACCTCCACCGGGTGGAAGGTATCCACGGAAATACCATCAACCACGATGTAATTGCCAAATTTAAAGCCTCCAAAATTTTGCTTAAACCGGCGTCCGAAGGGACTGGGCTTATCGCCGGGGGGGCGGTGAGACCTGTTTTGGAATTGGTCGGAATTAAAGATATCCTCTCCAAATCTTTGGGAAGTAACAACCCCCACAACTTGACCCGGGCAACCTTGAAAGCCCTCTTGATGATTAAAAGTGGGAAAAAATTGGATAACAAATTCCAATTCCAAAAAGGGGGAGAAAAGAGCCCTCAAATAGAAAAAGAGGAGGAGTAAAACAATGGGATTGCACAATTTGAAACCTGCACCCGGCTCCACCCATAAAACCAAACGGGTAGGTCGGGGTCAAGGGAGTGGATACGGAAAAACCGCAAGCCGGGGTCAAAAGGGGCAAAAATCCCGGAGTGGATACTCTATGAAACGGGGATTTGAAGGGGGACAAACTCCACTCCAACGGCGACTTCCCAAAGTTGGATTTAAAAGCCGAAGACAAAAACCCCAAGCCATCAATGTAGATAAAATTACCGCTATTAAAGAGTTGGAAGTAATTACCCTCGAAACTTTGGGACAAATTGTAAAAATTAAAGCCCAACGGGTAAAACTAATTGGAAGTGGGGCGAAAGAGTTAAGGGAGAGGATTAAAGATAGCAACATAACAACCTCTGGAAAGTAAAATGGGAACTCTTGCCAAAAAAATTTTTATTACCCTCGCCCTTTTGGCGGTCTACCGGGTTCTGGCGTATGTGCCAGTCCCGGGCGTTAATGTTTCTGTAATTGCTCAATTCTTTCAAAGTCACTCCAAAGATGCTTTGGGTCTCCTCAATATGTTCAGTGGAAATGCGGTGGCTCAAATGAGTATTATCGCCCTCGGGGTAATGCCCTACATTACCGCCTCCATTATTATGGAGTTGATGGCGGCGACCTTTAAACAATTGGGAGAGTTGAAAAAAGACTCCCAAGGTTTCCAAAAATATATGCAAATTATCAAATATGCCACCGTTGCCATCGCCTTTATCCAAGCCATCGGAATCTCCATCGGATTGACCCATATGACCGGACCGGGCGGGGTGAGTGCAGTTACAATCAATACCACAACCTTTGTAATCCTCTCCGCCTTTTCAATGTTGGGGGGGACTATGTTACTGGTTTGGATTGGGGAGCAGATAACCGAACGGGGGATTGGAAACGGAATTAGTTTAATCATTTTTGCCGGAATTGTCAGTGGAATCCCCGCGGCAATCCAAAACTTAATCCAATTGGTGGATACTGGAGATTTGAGCCCAGTGGGACTCCTCCTGATTCTGGCAGTGGTAATTGGAGTTATTCTCTTTATTATCTATGTGGAGTTGGGGGAGAGGAGAATTCCGGTCTCCTACCAAAAGAAAATTTTGATGCAAAAGAGATTTAACCGATTGATGAACTACATTCCCATTAAAGTTAACTTGAGCGGAGTTATCCCCCCCATTTTCGCCAGTGCTTTAATGATGGCACCCCTCACAATTTTGAGCGGAGCCTCCAATCCAATTCTGGTCTCTATCCGCGATTTTCTGGATCCCAATGGGGTTCCATTCCATATTATTGAGTTCTTTTTGGTAATCTTTTTCGCCTATTTCTACACCAGTATCGTATTTAACGGAAAAGAGATAGCGGAAAATCTCAAAAAACAAGGGGGATTTATCCCCGGAATTAGACCCGGAGAGCAAACCGCCAAATTTTTAAATCAGGTTGCAAGTCGGCTCACCTTCTGGGGTGCCCTCTATTTGGGAGCGGTTACCCTTCTACCTTGGCTTTTTATCAAAATTGCCGGGGTTAGTTTCTACTTTGGAGGAACCGCAGTTTTGATTGTGGTGCAGGTTGCCATCGACACTATGCGGAAACTCCAAGCCCAAATTTTGATGGAAAAATACAATACCCTCTCTGTAACGGGGCTTTAATGACCCCTTTTTCTCCTTTTTTCCCAACTTTTTTAAATCTACAACCCTATTTTGAAAAATGGAGTCGATAAATGGCTATTCCAATCCGGAAATGGTCGGAGATTGAAAAGATTAAAATTCCCGCCCGAATTGTGGCGGAAACCCTCAAACTTTTGGAAGAGGAGGCAAAAGTTGGACGCACTCCCAAAGAGTTGACCCAATTGGCGGAGGAGTTTATTATCTCCAAAGGGGGAAGACCCGCCTTCAAAGGGCTTTACGGCTTTCCAGATGGGGTTTGCATCTCCCGAAATGGAGTAGTAATCCACGGAATCCCCGACGAAAAGCCCTTTGAAGAGGGGGAGGTTGTGGGATTTGATGTGGGAGTGGAAGTAGATGGGTGGTATGGGGACGCCGCCACCACCATCGGAATAGGAAAAATTTCCCCTCTCCATCAAAAAATGATAGATGTTGCAAAGGAGGCTCTCTATACCGCCGTGGAGAAAATTAAACCGGGAATGCGGTATAAACAAATTTCCCAAATTATTGAAGAGGTAATCCGTCGCCACGGCTTTACCCCCCTCAAAGGGTATAGTGGACACGGAATAGGGCGTCGCCCCCACGAAGAGCCCCAAATCCTCAACTATGTGGAGGGGAAACCCAACCAAGGGGAGAAAGTTAAAAATGGACATATCTTCTGTCTGGAGCCGATGATTTGCCAAAAAAATGGAAATCCCGTTTTGGGTAAAAATGGGTGGGATGTCTATTGTAGCGATGGAAAAGTGGGAGTCCACTTTGAACATCAAATCGCAATCTGGAATAACAAACCAATAATTTTAACGGAGGTGTAAATGGCTGGAAAAGATGTATTGGAACTTGATGGAGTGGTAACCGAGGCACTTCCCAACGCAATGTTCCGGGTAAAACTGGATAAACTCAATAAGGAGATACTTTGCCATATCTCCGGAAAAATCCGAATGAACTATATCCGAATCGTCCCCGGAGATAAGGTAAAAGTTGAAATCAACCCCTATAGCCTTGACAAAGGGAGAATCGTCTATCGGTATAAATAGAGGCTCTTTTTTAGCCCTATTTGCCAATAGAATCTCTCCCTTTTCTTTTTTCTCTTTTTACCTCAACTTTTACTTCTATTTTTAAACAACCCCTTTCTCCCACTCTCTTTTTCCTTTGGAAATTAAAAGACTTTTTCCCAAAAAATGTGGTAAAAATAGGGAAATTTTTGCAAATAAATAGATGGAGCCAAAAAAGGGAAGAAATGGCACTGGTAAATCTGTTAGATGTTTCCAAAAAGTTTGAGAGTCAAAAAATTTTGTGTAATGTGGAGTTCCATCTGGAGGAGGGGGAGCGGGTGGCATTAATCGGAAAAAATGGGAGTGGGAAGTCCACTTTCCTCAAAATTATTGAGGGGAGTATCCTCCCCGATAGCGGGGAAGTTATCCGGAAACAGGGCATCTCCATCGGACTCCTCCCCCAAATCCCCTCCTTTCCCGCAGGGGTATCGGTTAAAAAGGCGATAGCCGACCAGTTGACCCATCTCAAAGAGGCAAACCGGAGATATATTGAATTGACCCAAAAGTTGGCGGAAGAGCCGGAAAATCGGCAACTCCAGAGGGAGATAGAGCAACTCTCCGCCTATCTGGACTACCACAACGGGTGGAATTTGGAGGAGCGGGTGGAGAGGATTTTACAGGAGTTGAAATTGAAGGAGTTGGAGGAGAGAGATGTAACCCTTTTGAGTGGGGGAGAGCAGAGGAGGGTTGCACTGGCGGGACTCCTCCTCCAGAAACCCGATATTTTACTCCTCGATGAGCCCACCAACCACCTCGATGTCTATATGACCCAATTTCTGGAGGAGATGTTACTCCGCGATAGATACACTTTCATCGTAATCTCCCACGACCGCTATTTTATCGACCGGGTGGCAACCCGCGTTGTAGAGTTGGAAAATTGCAAACTCCGGAGTTTTCCCGGGGGGTATCTGGACTACCTCCGGCAGAAAGAGGAGTTATTGGCAGTTAAAGAGAAACAATTTGAAAACCAACTCCGGCTTTTGAAAAGGGAGGAGGAGTGGCTCCGCCGGGGAGTCCGCGGACGATTGAAACGGAATGAGGGGAGACGGAAGAGGATTGAAGAACTCCGACAGAAACTCCGGGAAGAGAAGGGGGAGTTGAGGTCAATAGAGATGCAACTCCGCCGGGAGTTTTACCAAACCGCCCAAGAGAAGGTGAGCCGGCGACGGGTGCTTTTTGAAATAGAAAATCTCTCCAAAAAGATAGGGGAAAGGTGGTTGATTAAAAACTTCTCCGCCCGGATTCTCCAACGGGACAAAATCGGAATTGTGGGACCCAACGGCAGTGGAAAATCGACTTTTCTCAAACTTCTAATAGGGGAGGAGATGCCCACCGGGGGAGTTATCAAACGGGGGGAGAATCTGAAAATCGGCTATTTAGACCAATCCAAATCGATGTTGGACGACTCCAAAGATTTGATAGAGACTTTTTGCCCCAATGGAGGCGACCGCGTCAATGTCCGGGGGCGGAATCTCCATGTTTACGGCTACCTCCGCGAATTTCTCTTCCCCCCCGAATATTTGACCAAAAAAATTGGGGTTTTGAGCGGAGGGGAGAAGATGCGGGTCGCCCTTGCCCTCCTCTTTACCAAAGAGTTCGATTTACTGATTTTGGACGAACCCACCAACGACCTCGATATACCCACCATCAATATTTTGGAGGAGTATCTTTTGGAGTTTCAAGGGGGGTTAATTGTGGTCTCCCACGACCGCTACTTTATCGATAAAATTGCCAAAAAATTGTGGGTCTTCAAAGGCGACGGGGAGATAGAGGAGAGTTTCCTCCCCTACTCCGACTATCTGGAACTGGAGAGGGAGTTGAAAGAACTCCGAAAGGAGGCAAAAAAGCTCAAAACCTCCGGAGGACGCCAACCCAAACCCCGCCCCCGGATTCAGAAAAAGTTGAGCTACAAAGAGCAGAGGGAATTGGAGGCTTTACCGGAAAAATTGGAAAAATTGGAAGAGGAGATAGCCCAACTGGAGGAGTGTCTCTCCAACCCCGATTGTTATCAAAAAGAGGGACTTTTGGAGTTAACGGAAAAATTGGAAACCCTCCGGCAAGAGTATGAGACCCAACTGGAGAGATATTTGGAACTGGAGGAGAAACGGGAAAGTTTGGAGGGAAAGA